>CAIKQM010000196.1 GCA_903829565.1 uncultured Planctomycetota bacterium | reverse complement strand
TGCTGATCCAATTGGCACGCGGCTTGGAGAAGCTCAAGAACGCTGAGCAAGCCGAGCGCCTGTGCCGTCAATGGCTCACTGCTAATCCGCAAGATGTGGGTGCGCGCATCCAAGTGCGCATCGCCTTGGGACGTGCGTTGGTGGTGCGTGATCGTCCGGTTGAGGCGATTCGTGAGTTCACCGAAGCGATGAAGCACCCCAGTGGTCGTACACCCGAGTGTGCCTATTGGCTCGCCCGTGCCTACGACGCCGTAGGCAGCAAGGATCGCGCGCGTCTAGCCGTTTTGTCAGCCCCGATGAAGCAGCTGGGCGACGATGTGCGCTCGTGGATCGAGCTCGGCGAGATTGCGCTGGGTGAAGGCGACTGGAAGAACGCGATCGCTGCTTTTGAGCATGTGTTGCGCTTCGATCCAGAGAACTTGGCGGCCCGTGTGCGCTTGGGTGAAGCTCAGAACATTGCCCTGGCGCGCGGTGAGCGCGTGGATCCGCGTCGCACGTTGGCTCAGGCTTTGGCGCAAAGCGAGCACAACTCGCGCGCGCGCTTGGCGATGGCGCGCGCCTATGTGGTTGAACGCGACTACGAGGCGGCAAGCAAGCAATACAAGCTGCTGATGGCGGCCGACCCGTCCAGCTTTGTCGCCAAGCGCGAGTACGCGCGGACTCTGTACTGGAACCACCAATACGAAGAGGCCGATGCGGCGTACGACGCGGTTGTCGATGAGAACCTCGCTGAAGTGGCCCCGATCGATCCTTATGGCAAGGCCTCGAGTTCGTCGGTCTACAACGGTGGGCTGGACTATGAAGCCGCGTTGACCACGGCCGAGAATGTCGAGCTCGAACGCGATGCCAAGAAGCTCAAGGACTATCGTCCGCGCCAAGCGGAAGAACGCTACCGGGAGCTGATCGCGGCGGAACCCGCGAACTTCGAAGCGCGCTTTGACTTGGCGCAGCTGTACCACTCGACCGGTCGCACCCAGAAGGCGATCGGTGAGTACGAAGAGATCATGCGTTTGTCGCCGCTGCACCGTGAGGCGCCGCTGGCCAAGGCGCAAGCTGAGATCTTGCAGAATCCGCGCGTGGTCGCGGGCTTGTACACCTCGAATGCGCGTGGTCGCGATGGGCTGTATGCCATCGACATCACCGACTACTTCGTCGAGTACCAGCATCCGATCGGTGACCACGACGAGTACTTCGGCGCTGGCTATGGTTGGCGTCGGTACGAGCCCGATGACGGCACGCCTGTGTTGGGCAGCATGTTCCTTGCCTCCGGCCGCAAGAAACTGGGCGAACACACGGCGCTGACCGCTCGTTTGGAGATGCCGACCTGGGATGAGGACTATGTCTCGAGTCGACTGCTGTATCGCCTCGGCATGCAGCACGAGACTTGGGGTGGGTTGCGTGTGTCGGCCGAAGTCTTCAACGAGATGGTCGCGGAGAACGAAGAGACGCTGCGGAGCGACATTCATCGCACCGGCTTCCGTGCGGGCTTGGCCTACAAGTCGTCGCCGCGCCTTGACTATGGCATCAGCGGCATGATCGCCGAATACTCGGAGGCTGATCCGGCGATCTATGCCGATGATGGCGGCAACTCGCGCTACGAGGTCAACGC
>CAIKQM010000195.1 GCA_903829565.1 uncultured Planctomycetota bacterium | reverse complement strand
ACACCTTGCGCATCTGTCAGGCGCGGCAACCACTGCCCTTGCTTCATGGCCTCGGCGACCACCTGCAGTACGCCACGGAACTCGCGCTCCATGTCTGGATGGCTGTGCGGGTCCACGAGGTACTGCGTGCGTGGTGTGCAGTCCGTCTTCTCGTCCAAGTGGTCGTAGCGGGCTGGTTGCTGGGTTGCGAGCGCATACAACATGCCTTGCACCAAGCCACCTTTGGCGTTGCGCTTCATCAGGCCGGATTGGATGTACTTCGCGCCCTCCGAGCCGGAACCGTGCAGAGGCCGGCCGGTCTTCAGGTCGACAAGCTGCGGTTGGCCTTGCACCTTCTCCAGTCGATCCGCGCGGAAGCGCACGCGCCCCAAGGATGGCAAGCCAGAGTCCCATTCACCTTCGACTTCGGCGGCGATCCAGCCATCGTTGCCAAGGTCCGCTGTGCTCGAGCGCGTCGCGGGAGAGTAACGCAGCATGAGCTCCAGCAGGCTGCGCACGCGCTGGATGAGTAGGGGCTCCAAGCCACGGTCGGCCAAGCCTTCGGCACGCAATGTGGCTGTTGCGGCTTGTTGCGCCACGGCTAGGAGTTGAGCTGGGGCGACATCAGGCCGGCGCGCGGGTCTGTGGAGCAACTCACGCAACGCACCGCTCGGTTCGGGCGCCAAGAGGGCCGCGGCTGCATGGAGTGCGATGCCCACCAAACGTGCATCCAAGGTGGGCAGGTCAGCCTCGGGGTCCAAGGGTGCTCGCACGCGCAGCCCACGACGCAGCAAGGTCTGCCAAGGACACTTGACATAGTCTTCCAGCGTCGTGGCGTGCATGGCTGTCAAATGATTAGGACAATCCTTGCCGAGCAAGGCCGACGGGAAGCGTTGTTGGGCGAGAGGAGCTTCGCATTCCTGCAACCATTGGAGGCGAGCCGCTACGATGGCTTGCGCATCCGCGCTGGGCAGACCGTAGCGCAAGCGTGACTCGCGCACGTGCAGCCGGTGCAGCGGCGTCAGTCCGTCTGCCTGTCGCACACGAAGTCTCTGGGACGCGCGCAAGGCACGCTCGCGCGTGGTTCGAGGCCCATCGAGGGGCTCGTCAGCGTCGTACAGTGTTTCGCGCACATCAACGACGTTCGCCCCCGGTTGAGCACTCCACTCGTCAAACCACGGCGAGGGCCGCAACTCCTCGTTGCCATCGTCCAAGCGCGCATGCGACACACACACATGGGGTGCGGCATTCAGGAGCGAAGCGCGTAGACCGGCTTCTTCTTCGCGTCCATCGAGCTTGCGTGCAAGCGCCGGTAGTACGACTTGCAGCTGTGCGCGCAGGCTGTCGGGCAGTAGCGGATCCTCCTGCGGCACCCGCGGCCAGCGACCATACTCGCATAAGGGCACGTACAGGCGTTCGAAGGCACATGAACGCAGTTGGGAAGCTGTGGCGAGTACCACGCCGCCACCGGTCTTGGGTGCCTGCAACGCCTCATCCCGCAGCACGCGACACACCAAGCGCCGTACATCTGCGGCTGTCACGGATACTTGACGAGGCCTGCAGTCATGCAACTCCTGCAGCGTGGCCTGCACACGCTCTTGGGCTGCTGCGGGCAGCTCGAGCTGGCCCAGCGCCTGCATCGAACGCATGAGCATCGCGCCCGCATCCATGTGTTCCTCGAAAGCCCAATGCTCCAAGAAGCGCAGTGCTTGAGTCTGCATGCGCACAACGGTGGCCTTGGCCAGCCAGCGCCCGTCATCGGCACCGTCGCTGTCGCGAGTGTCGGCGTGTGACTCTGATTCGGCACTCGATCCTTGTGAGTCCTCGGACTCGTCATCTTGGCCGCGCGAGTCATCCGCGTCTGGCTCACGATCGCCACCGCCACCATCCCAGAGCCGCGTAGGCAAGCGCACTCCTTGCTCCGGCAAGGCGGCGATCGCCGTGCCTTGCGCAAGTTCGTGCACGCTGCGCAGGCCCAACACAGCCAAGCCCAAGCGCACTT
>CAIKQM010000194.1 GCA_903829565.1 uncultured Planctomycetota bacterium | reverse complement strand
CTGGTCATGAGCGCTATGACACGGCGCAGGCTTTTGAATCGCTGCTGTTGTTGCATGCGTGGCGTGTGCTGGCCGAAGGCGTGCATGGCGAGGCGCGGCCGGCCTTGCGAGCGCGCTTGCGCAACTTGCATTTCGTGGCCTGCACCAGTCTGTTTACTTCACCTTTGTGGCAAGCGGAACCAGACCGTCAAGGAAACCTGACACACGGTCCGCGCCAGATCTTTGCGGTGGCACGCAAGGGCGAACCAACGCCGGACTTGGATGCGTCTTGGCCGCCACGCGACGGCCAAGGTGGCGGCGTGGAAGTGTATTGGTCGTGGAGTGGCCTCGCGCATGCGCTGCACCTGAGTGACTCGCAATCGTCTGAGTCGTGGCGTCAGCGCCTGCTGCAGTTGTCCAGTGGATTTGACGGCACCGCCGCTATTTACGCTGAATTTCAGCGCACAGCGGCGAATCCCTCGCATGACAACAGCGCTAACGCGCTCGAACTGCTGCACTGGCTGCAAACGCGCGGACTGCAAACGCGCGCCCGCTAAACAACCAGCGCTGCGCAGAACCGTTAGGCCTGCGCAGCGCTGGCAAGTAGCTGTCCCGGCTGAAGATTCAGCCGAGCAAACTCAGACCATGCCCTTGAGCGTCTTGAGGGCGCGGATCTTGATCACGTTGCGGGCGGGCTTCGCCTTGAACATGACTTCTTGCTTGGTGAAGGGGTTGATGCCCTTGCGCGCCTTGGTGGCGGGCTTGCGCACCACGGTGACCTTCATCAGGCCCGCGATGTTGAGGACTTCCGAAGCGCCCTTGGTCAGGTCGGCAGCGATGATGCGGCCCATCGTGTCGAAGACCGAGGCGACTTGCTTGCGCGACAGCTGAGTGTGTTCAGCGATCGTGCTGTAGAGCTCACCCTTGGTGCGGGGCTTCTTGGACGGCGAGATCTTGGCGGGCGCCTTCGCGGCGGCCTTGGTGGTTTTCTTGGCCATGGATTCCTTCAGCGAGAAGGTAGTTCAGTTGTCTAGGGACTGGTTTTCACCGAGAAAACTCGGCGAACACGACTTTGATAGCAGTCTTGCGAACCGCCTTCCAAAAGAAAATCTACAGTTTTTCGCGTACTTTCCGGCCGTTTCGACGGCGACCTCAAGCATTGCTCAGGTCAGCGCGAGGTCCAACACGCTCGGCGGAGCACACTCTTGAGGCTCTTTTCCGCGTACAAAAAGGCGCGCAGAGGTGCTGCCTTCCAAGTGCACACGGCCTTCCTCCACACGCAACCAAGCACCTTCGCGCAAGCCCACCACCGGACGCGCATTGACCTCGTGGTACTGACGCAGACGCTCTTCTCGGGTCTCGCCCATGTGCGTGGAACCTGGCTGCGGATCGAGGTAGTGCGGGTTCAGTTGGAACGGCACCAAGCCCAGAGCATCGAAACCACCTGGATCGACGATAGGCATGTCGTTGGTGGTCATGATGGTCGCGCAGGCCACATTGGAACCAGCCGACGACCCCATGTAGGGCATTCCGCGCTGGACGGCACTGCGGATGGCCGGAATCAGGCCGTTGCGGCGCAGCTCGGCCAGCAAACGGAAGGTGTTCCCACCGCCAATGAAGAGAGCTTGGGCCCCAGCTACGGCTTGGCGCGGGTCGGCAGCGTGGTGGACCGAGTCCAACCGCAGCCCTAGGGCCGCAAAGCGCGCCGCTGCCTTGGCGTGGTAGGCATCACGGCCGGCGAGAGCGTACGGCACGAACAGCACGCGCTGGACCGCCGCAGGTGTGCCGCAACCCAAGAAGCGCTGCATGGCACTGGCGCAGTGATCGAGATAGCCCTGACCGTGGAGGGTCGAGTTGGATACGAGGAGCAGGCGCATGGGCGCATCCTACCCGCGCCACCAGCCGTCAAACATGAGTTGACCCGCCCCCAACCAGAGTTCGGGGCGGGTCAACTTGCGCGCCCCAGCGGGCGGCACGAACCACACATCAGCCGGCGAAGGCCTTCGGCTTGCGACCGCGCGGCATGCGCGCCTTCGGCAGCTTGACGCCTTGGCTTTCGAGGTACTCGCACAGCGGCTTGCGCGCGGCGGCGATGGCGTGACGGACTTCGTGGCCCGTTTCGTTGGCGGCATTCAGCGCCTTGTCCAGCGAACGCACGATGTTGAGCGACTGGCTCAAGGCCGGGTCCTTCTTCATCTCGGCGGTCGCCTTGCGACGCTCGAGCAGGGCCATCTGCGACTTCAACGCGGCCATACGCTCTTCAAAACTACGGCGCGGGCGCTTGCTGCCCTTCTCGGCTGCGGCCGAGGTCTTCTTCTTGCTCATGAATGAATCGTTCAGGTTGTGGGGGTCTATAGATTGGATACGAGCCCAACTGCTGACTTGGCGAGGTTGGTCGCACGAGTCATAGCGAGGCCATGCTTGACAGAGATCTATAGATAAAATCGCGCGATTTCTGCAAGAAGAATCCCTAGGTATTGCGCGCGCGATATCTAAACTTCGCAGCGATGAAACTGCAATCGGACTCAGTGGCCACCATCGACTATGTCCTCACGGACGATGATGGGACCTTGATCGAAGCTTCGCCCAAAGACCACCCCTTGGTGCTGCTGATGGGGCGCGGGACGCTCTTTCCGGCGCTGGAGGAGGCCATGATCGGCTTGGAAGTCGGCGAGGAACTCGATGCGCGTTTGCCGCCCAATGAGGCCTATGGGTTCCATTCCCCCGAGCTGGTGCAGCGCGTGCCCAAGGAGCGATTCAACGGCGCATTGGAGGTGGGATTGCAGTTTGAAGCGCGCTCGTCCACTGGCCGCCG
>CAIKQM010000193.1 GCA_903829565.1 uncultured Planctomycetota bacterium | reverse complement strand
GGCTACTCGTCGATCTCCACGAGCCAGTTGAGCTCGCGCAACAACGACTGCAGACGCCGCAAAGTACCCACACTCTTGAGCTTTACGCGCTTGTCATCCAACACTTCGCGTACGAGAGGCCTTACGCCCGGATCCTGACGGAACTTGGCCATGAGTTCTTCGTCTTCACCGGTGACGACATGGTGCGTGTCCAGATGCAAGACACCCGCGCGGCGGCCCCAGTCGCGAATCGAATACAGCACATTGTTCGGCACCGGCGTGCGCGAATGCTGCTCCAAGGTGACCTGGATGCGGCGCAAGTACATGCCCTCATGCAGCGCGCGCACCACACTCTTCTCATCAATCTTGAACTTGAGGATGCTGCCCTTGGACTCGCGCGTGCAGAAGCGATCGAGATCGTGCACCAACTCGGCATCATCACCAGTGGGGAACAGCACCACTTCAAAGTCAGGTGTCACCACGATGTTGCCCACGCGCGAAGCGGTCTCAGGTGCATCGTCAGCAATACCCAAGATGCGCGCGCCCAAGCGCGTCAAGCGCATCGCCACAGGATGGCCACTCTTGTCGTAGCCCAAATCCACCAGCCCCAAGAGATACAAGCGCTGCTTGACCCAGGTGACCAGATGCCAGCTCAAACGCTGCACATCGTCCATGGGCACATACTGCCCGGACTGGAAGCGAGCGGCGAAGTACTCGTCCACCGCAAGGTCGTCGAGACTGCACAGGTAGGTGTTGCGTGCCAGGAACGGCACATACATCAGGTCGTACCACACGCCGGGCTCAACACGCTTCAAGAGCCGCATGTAGATCCTGCGCATGCGCACTTGGTGGTAATGCTCGCCTGGGAGATCACGCTCCTCGATGCAGTACTCCAAGAGCGAGCGCACCTTGCTCTCCAGATCCTTCGGCTCCCATTCACGACCCGCAGGTGTAAGGGCAAACGTGCGCTCACCGGTGGAGTCGATCAGGTGTTGCCCGCGCGCGAAGCGATAGATGAAGGCAAGCGTGTCAGTGCGCGACAACTCACGCCCGGGATTGGGGATCAACTCTGATTCGATGCGACGCTCGGTGGTCTTGAAGATCTCACCGCGCGTGGTGAAGCGCACGTCATGGTCCAGCACATAGGCAATGAAACGCGTGATGTTCGAGACCAAATCGACGCCATAGCAGGCTTCTTCGTGCGGCTTGTCGGGGTCACCGGGCACCGCCACGCGACGCAACCACGCCAGCGCTACTTCATTGAACACCAGCACGGTGTCATCGTTGTGCGCGATGCCATAGCGGCCAAGTTCGAGCTTCTCTACCGTGCCAATCAGCGACTCTTCCATCGCATGCCCCCACAAGCGTCCGTCCCATGGACCAATCGTCTCCATGCGATCGTAGAGGGCTTTGGGCACGATACCGCCGAACTCAAGCACGGCCTTCGCAAGGAAGCTCTTCAGTGGGTCCGACATGCGATCCATGCGGGCCACGGCCGAGGCTTCATTCGAGTACATCTTGTACAGCTCGCGCACGCGCGCCGCAGGTGTGCGTGCTGCGCGTGCAGGATCTTCGTACATGCGATCAATGTGACCACGCAGCGTGAAGAGATCGAAGATGCCACGTTGGCGCGCACGACGCCGGCGCAAGATGGCATCGCCGATGTCTTGAGGCACAGCCCACGCACGCTGACCAAAGCTCGCGGTATGAGCACTCTTGACCTCTACCAGCAAGCCATGGCGTGCCAGCACCGCGAGGCTGGCTTGCAGATCGTAGCTGCTCATGTAGGCCAAGTGCCGCGCGTTGAGCAACTCTCCGGCCGTCGTCTGGTAGCGCGCACACTCCAAACAAGCGTCCAAGATGGACAACAAACGGCGCGGCAATGTGGCCACGCGGGCTTCGACCACCACGGGGTTGACGAGCCACTCCAGAATCTGACGCCGCATCGCAGCCGTGTCTTCGGGAGTCTTACCAGTGCGTTTGCCGCTCCAAAAGCGCCAGTTTTCCGGCAAATCACAGTCCGCCAACTGGGCCAGGGCATCCGCTGCGCGCGGACGAGCCGGAGCAGACGACGGGCTGTGCGGAGCAGCACTTTGGCTGCCTTCCGAGCGCCCGGCCCCCTCTAGGTCATGCTTGCTCATGTTTGCGTGGCTGCCGTGCCATGGATCAAGGCACCGGCCTCAAGGATGTCGTAGGTATAGCCCTGCTCTGTCAAGAACAGTTGACGCTTCTGTGCAAACTCTTGGTCGCGTGAACCAAGCGTCACGACGGAGTAGAACACTGCCGCGCTGCCATCCGACTTCGGACGCAAGATGCGCCCTAAACGCTGGGCTTCTTCCTGGCGTGAGCCAAAGGTACCCGAGATCTGGATGGCCACATTGGCATCCGGTAGATCGATGGCAAAGTTGCCCACCTTGGACACGATCAGCAGCTTGATCTCGCCCGACTTGAAGGCCTTATACAGTCGCTCACGCTCCACCGTGGGAGTCTTGCCAGTGATCAAAGGCGCGGAAAGCTGGCGCGCCAAAGTCTCAAGCTGCTCGATGTACTGACCAATCACCAGCACATGCGCTCCTGCGTGCTTCTGCACGATGGCGCGCACGACATCTGTTTTGGCAGGGTTCTCACTGGCTACGCGGAACTTGCCACGCGCATCGGCGAAGGCGTAGTGACTCTTGAAGGCTTCGTGCAGTGGCACGCGCACTTCCACACAACTGGCCGTGGCGATGAAGCCTTTCTGTTCGAGCACCTTCCACGGCACGTCGTAGCGTTTGGGACCGATGAGACAGAAGACCTCATCCTCTTTGCCGTCTTCGCGCACCAGCGTGGCCGTCAAGCCCAAGCGACGGCGCGCTTGCAGTTCGGCAGTCACACGGAAGATAGGAGCAGGCAACAGGTGCACTTCGTCGTACACCACGAGGCCCCAGTTCTCTTTGCCGAAGATGCCAAAGTGCTCGAATTCGCCCGTCTTGGACCGGCGCCACGTGAGCATCTGGTAGGTCGAGATCGTGACCGGCTTGACCTCTTTCTCATCACCGGTGTACTCACCCACTTGATCCGGTGTCAGAGTCGTCTTGTCCAAGATCTCTTGACGCCATTGGTGCACCGCCACGGTGTTCGAGGTGAGGATCAAGGTCTTGGTGCCGACCAAGTTCATCACTCCAATGGCCACAACCGTTTTGCCTGCGCCGCAGGGCAGCACCACGACACCGCTGCCGCCAGCAGTCGAGCCACCCGCGTGGAACGCGGCGGCTGCTTCGCGTTGATAGAAGCGCAAGCCGAACTCGCGGCCCCCTAACGTGGTGGGGCGCAAGGGAATCTCGAGCGGATCACCCTCCAAGTAGCCACCGCGATCGTCCACGGGGTAGCCGATCTTGATCAAGGTTTGCTTGATCGTGCCGCGCTCCAGCTCACCTAGGTACGCACGGCCTTGCTCGATGCTCAACAACTTGCGCACATGCGTGTGCGCCAGCACTTCTTCCAACGCGCCAGGGCGAATGCCCACCAACTCGAAGCGCTGGCCATCCTCCGCGCGCTCAATGCGCAGCACGCC
>CAIKQM010000192.1 GCA_903829565.1 uncultured Planctomycetota bacterium | reverse complement strand
CTTCACCGGTGATGGGCTTGGAGCCGCGCTCGGCTCCGCGGGCGCTGCGCTCGGTGTACAAGGCCGACAGCACGATGCCCGTTGCCACCGCCAAGTTCAGCGAACCATGTTCGGCACTAGTGGCAATGTGCACCAACTCGCCGCACAACTCCGTCTCCTCGCGCGTCAGGCCTGTCTCCTCGTTGCCAAAGACCAAGGCGAGGCGGTGATCCGCATCGTTCGCTAGTTCGACCAGCTCGGTCTGCGCGCTGCGCCAATCGCGACGCGAGCGATGATCATGCGCACGCGCCGTGAAGCCCACACTCGCCGTGCAATCGGCCAAGGCTTCTTTCATGGTGGTCACGATGCGCACGCGATCCTTGGCCTTGGGTACACCGTGGCTCATCTGCTCGAAGTCAGGATGCACCAACATCGAAGGCTTGAGCGGCGACACGACCACGAGTTCACATGGCGCAAAGTTCGCCGCGATGCGCACGATCATGCCGACATTGCGCGGGCCTTGCGGTCGCGCGAGGACGATGCGTTTCATGCGTGACCTGCAACCTTCGCGCGCACGGCGTCGTACTGCGCCGGATCGGGATTGCCACCTGACACCACGACCACCACGCGCAAAGGATTCGCGGCAGTGCGACCTGCCAACAGCTCGGGCGGCAAACGGCCGGAATGCACCACCGCATACGCGGCGGCGCCCGCAGGCTCCACGCGTTCACCAAGCCGCACGAGCGCTTCTTGTGCGGCAAAGATGGCCTCATCGGACAAGCCGACGACTGCGTTCACGCAATCACGCGCGATGTCGATGTTGAGCTGACCCGAATACGCGGGCGTCAAGCCTTGCACCTTGCTCGTCACGGCAATGTGCACCGGTGCACCCTGCGCCATGCCTTGGGCCAACGAGGCAGCACCCGCAGGCTCGGCCCCGAGCACGCACAGCTGTGCACCGCAAGCGCGGCGCAACGCCAAAGACGTGCCTGCGATCAAACCACCGCCACCGACGCAGATGATGACCACCTCGGCATCAGGAGCTTGCCGCGCGATCTCGACACCCACACTGCCCGCACCTTCGACCGTGCGCTCCGCGTCATAGGGATGCACCAAGGTCATGCCGCGCGCGACACGCGCAGCGCACTCTTCGTCGGCGCCGGCGCGCGTAGCAGCCAGCACCACTTCGGCGCCTTCGCTTTTGCAGGCCTCAATCTTGTTGGGATACGCATTCGCTGGCATGCAAATCGTCGCGGGCACACCGGCGCGGCGCGCAGCCCATGCCAGAGCCTTGCCGTGATTGCCAGACGAGGCGCAGACCACGCCCGCCTGACGTTGCGCCGGGGTCAAGAGGCTGATTTGGTTCCAAGCGCCGCGAGCCTTGAAAGAGCCTGTTTCTTGCCGATTCTCGAGCTTGGCGCGCAGCAGCACGCGCGGGTCCCCGCTCGGCAGCTCAACCAGCGGCGTCTCGCGCACGACACTGGCGAGCGCGGCAGCGCGCTCCTCGGTGCGGATGTGATCCCAACGTGTCCAACGGGCGTCCATAGTGTGGTCTTCGGGCGGCTGCAAACGAGTGGCTGTCGTGTTTACTTGACACACGGCCTCATGCACCAAGTCTTCCCAGATGATACTACCCTTGACTGCCGCTCACTAGCGGCGCGGCGACAGCACCAACTGAATCGGGCTCCACTTGCGCTCCTTGGCCGAACGCAAATCAGGCTGCTTGCTGTTGGTCAAGTTGCGGAAGGTGGCGTGCAGGCTCTGCGGCGGATCGCGCCTGTAGAGCTTGAACCAACCGCTGGCATCGGTCTTCCCTACCTCGACCCCATCGGCCAACACCACCGCTTCGGCGATCGGGCTGTTGCGGCGACTCGACACCACGCGCACCCATTCGCCCCAACCAAAACGCATGTCCACTTGCAGCAAGTGATCATCACGCGTGCCGGCTACTGGCTGTGACTGGGCCGAATCACCACGTTCCGGCGCGTGCTGGTCCGCATCGATGCGCCAGCGGAAGGGCTTGTCCACTGGCCAGTCCTCCAACACCGTCTGGCGTGGGCGCGCCCACAAGCTGCGTTGTCCTTCATGCGTGTCGAGCACAAGGTGAAAGCGTTGCAGCACCTCGCCGCTATCGCGACTGCGCGGCTCAAAGCTGTAATCCGCTTTGGGCACGGCATCGCGCACACGGAAGTCCGCCTTGCTCTCGCCCGGCGCGACCTTGCGCTTGCGCGGCGACCACTCGTAGGGATCGTTCTCCTCGATCTCGACCGTGTAGTTGCCCGCCGGCAAGCTGGCAAAGCTATACGGCTGCTCGGTGCGCGAAGTACGCCACAACGACAGCTCGGGAGCCGTTTCCGAGCGCAAGCGCACGGTCACGCGCTGGGCATAGGTACCGCTGTCGGAGCGCAGGGTCCCCGCGATGCCCCCCACGATCGGCAGCTCGGCCAAGTCGATGTCCAACCGCGTGCGCGCACCAGCCAACAAGGTGG
>CAIKQM010000191.1 GCA_903829565.1 uncultured Planctomycetota bacterium | reverse complement strand
GTGCCGGACGCGCGCCTCGTGGTCGGCGATGCCGAGCGCCTGCCCTTTGGCGATGGCAGCTTCGATGCGGTGTTCTGCAAGGGCAGCCTGCACCACACGCGCAAGCACGTCGACTTCCTCGCCAACTGCCGCCGCGTCCTCAAGCGCGATGGAGCGCTGATCATGAGCGAGCCGTGCAACGACAATCCGCTGATCCGGTTGGCGCGCGCGGTGCTCTACAAGAAGAGCCCGCACTTTGATGAGGGCGACGAGGGCTTCACGCGCAAGGGCATCGTAGGTCTGTGCGAGCAGGCGGGCTTCGAGGTCGTGAAGGTCGAGAAGTACGGCGTGTTCGCCTATGTGTTCGCCGGCTTCCCCGACCACATCGGCCTGTTGAAGTGGCTCCCGTTCAACACGCTGGTGACGCGCTTCTTCCTCAAGCTCGACGCGCTGCTCTGCGCGGTCCCTGGTTTGTCGCTGCTCGGCTTCCACGTCATCGTGGTCGGCAAGCCGCGCCTGTAACGACTCGCATGAAGTACCCGGTGACCCAAGCGGTAAGGGTGCTGCGCGCGCACGAGGTGCTGTTTGTGCCGCACCAATACGCGTGGACCGAGGGCGGTGGGACCGCGGCTTCGGCGGCGGCCCTTTGTGTGCCCGAGCACAGCGTGATCAAGACCTTGGTCATGGAGGATGACCAAGCGCGGCCTTTGATCGTGTTGATGCATGGCGACAAGCAGGTGTCGACCAAGAACCTGGCGCGCCAGATCGGCGTTCGCAGTGTGCAGCCCTGCAAGCCGGCCGTCGCCGACCGCCACTCGGGCTACCAAGTCGGCGGCACCAGCCCGTTCGGCACGAAGAGCGCCTTGCCCGTCTACTGCGAGCGCTCGATCCTCGAGCTGCCGAAGATCTGGATCAACGGCGGCGGACGAGGGTTCTTGGTCGAACTCGATCCCAAGGATCTGCAGCGCGTGCTGCAGCCGACCTTGGTCGACGTGGCTGTCGACGGCTGAGCTGAGCGTCAGGCCTTCTTACCTTCGACCGGCGTGCACGCGATGCCGTTCCGCAGCAGCAGCTCGGTCGTGACGCCCGGACCGGGCACCTGCACCTCGTCCACATGCGTGGCACAGGTGCCGCACGAAGGTGAACGCTCCTTGAGGTACGCGCGCCGGATGCCATGCATGCGGCAGGTCTCGAGCGCGCCCTGCGCTCCCTTGAGGAACTGGGCGGTGACATCGCGGCCGTGCACATCGACCACGCGCGCCTTGCCATCGACCACCGCGGCTGCGTTCGCGGACTGGATCGACGCGCCGGGTCGCGGTGTGCCCAAGCCACCGGCCTCTTCCGGACAGTACGGCACGATCGTGCAGCCCTCCTCCGTCAAGCGCCGTACCAGCTCGTGATCGTGGTTCGTACGCGAGTCGTAGCGGCAATGAGAACCGATGAGACACGCTGACACGAGGACCGGTTCCGCCATGAGCCACAGTCTATCCTGTGCACGGTCGAGGAGACCGCTATGCAACCGATCCAGTCCGTCGTGGTGGTGCCGCTCATGTCCGGCTTCGAAGAGATCGAGGCCGTGACCATCATTGATGTGTTGCGCCGCGCCGAGCTCAGCGTGGTGGTAGCCACGGTCGAGGCAGGGCCGCACGACAGTCTGCTTGTGCGCGGGAGTCACGGCCTCGCGCTGGAGGCCGATGCGCGTCTCGTCGATGTGCCGCTGGATCAGATCGCGCTGTGTGCCATCCCCGGCGGGCAGCCCGGGACAGACCGCATGGTGGCCGATGGTGCGGTCGGGCGTCTGGTCCAAGCGCTGGTCGCGCGTGGTCGTCCCGTTGCTGCGGTGTGCGCGGCACCATTGGTGTTGCATGCGGCCGGTGTGCTGCACGGGCGCAAGGCGACCTGCTATCCGAGCGTGCAAGCGCGCTTGACAGGCGTGGAGTATGTGGACGCGCCTGTGGTCGTGGATGGATTGGTGACGACCAGTCGCGGGGTGGGCACCGCGCTCCACTTTGCTTTGGCCTTGGTGGCGCAGTTGCGTGGGGTGGATGCGGCTACGAGCTTGGGCCAAGCCATGTTGGTGCCCGCGCTTCGGTGATGTCGTGATTGCCTGAGTTGTGCACAGAGGGTGTTGGGTGCGCGAAAGTGCGGCCAGCCTCTGGAGTGGCCTTCCGCGCCCGAACATCGGCCAAAGGTCGGGCCTTGCTTGGCTTGCGCTGCCCGTGCGTGCCTCGTCCCGTTGGACATAGTCGCTGCTTTGAGGTGCGGCAGGTCGGACTGCGCACGCTGTGCACAAGCTCCTCGGCCACGCTGACGCGCGCCAAAGCGTCAGGTGGCTGCACGACCCGCGTTCGGCCACGCGGCGTGCAAGGAGGAGTGATGCAGAGGCAGCAAGGGATGTGGGTGGGCGTGAGTGCGGGCGCAAACGGTGCGTTGCGCGAGTTGCACATGCAGGCCCCGGAGCGTGAGTGGTTGATGTCGGTGTTGACGCGCTGTTGCCCGGATGCGGCACTGCGTGATGACCTGGTCCAAGAGGCTTTGCTGCGGATGGCGCGTGCGACGAGCGCACCGCAAGCCGCTGACCAGCGACCTTGGATGCGGTCGGTGGTGCTCAACTGTTGGCGTGACCACATGCGCAGGCGGCGACTGGAACCGCCGATGGATACGACGGACGAACGCTTGGCATTCGTGGAGGGTCGTGAGGCGATTCCGGGCTACCAGCCCGAGGAGCAACAGTGGCTCTTTGAAGGGCAGCGGGTTCCGCAAAGCGTCGCGCTGCGTGCGGTGCATCGTGCGTTGGGCGTGATGGGCCCAGACGACAGGCGGGCATTGTTGGGGCATTACGGCTTGGCTTCGGCCGAGGCGGACTATGTGGGGGAGACCGCCTCGCGCCGCAAGCACGCCTGGCGTGCGCGCACACGCTTGGTGGCGGTCTTGCGCACGACCTTGGCCTTTGAACTGGAACAAGAGGAGCGTGGGCTATGACTCCGTTGCCTGCGGCTTTGATGTGGATGACGGTCGCTGTGGAGGGCGCTCAGGTGCCGCGCATGCAGCCCACGACACAGGCGCAGCACAGCGCGCAGACCCAGCTCGAGGCTGCCGAGGCCTTGCGTGTGGGCTTGCGCACGGCGCCTGCGGAAGCCCGTTCCGCGCGGCGGCGTGCGGCGATCGAGGCCTATCGTGAGGTCCAGCGACGCTTTCCGCGTGCTCACGCCGAGGTTGCCGAAGCCGCGGTGCGTGCAGCCCGTTTGCTGGTAGATGAAGGCCAGTTGGAGTCGGCGCTTGCTGCCTACGAGCAAGCGATCGAACAGGGGGCTGCGAGTGGATGGCGCTCGCGTGCCTTGGTGGAGTCTGCGCATGAGTTGCGACGTGCGGGGCTCTATGCGCGCGCCGAAGTCGCGTATGAGCGAGCGATGACTTCGGCGGCTGTGGTGGGTGGCGATAGGGACGAAGCTTTGGATTGGTCGGCGCGTTTGTTGGCCAAGCGTGGGGCGGTGATGGCGGCGCGTGAGCGTTGGCGTCGGCTAACGCGTGAGTCGAGTGATGCCTTACGTCGTATCGAGGCGTGGGATCGCTTGGCGAACCAATGGTTGGATGGCGGTGACATAGAAGCAGCTGCAGGCGAGTTGCACCTGGTGCGTGCCGCATTCGAACGACACTTCGAAGCACAGGACGAGTTGTCGCGTCGTATCGTCGCGGCGCTTGATGGGATGTCAGCGTTGCGTCGTGCGGAACGCATGATCGAGCGTCGCGTGAAGGCGACACAGCCATGAACTCGTACCAAGGTGCACGACAAGAAAACTGGCAAGCAAGCCGATTGGGTGTTGCATGCGCCTCGCGAGATGAGTAACTAAGTAGATGTCAAAGGCACGAGGCGGTCGCGCTTCAAGCTCTGTCGCGGTGACAGAACGGCGCGCACGATGCTCGACCTACGACACACGACATCATCGGAGCGCTCGATCTCGCAAGAGGTCGAGCGCTCCTGTGTTAGGCGCGCACTAGTTGTTTTTGCCGAGAAAACTGCTGGTTTCAGCAGCCGATGCCGTAGTACGCGAAGCCCAGCCGCTCGAGTGTGGCGCGCGGATAGATGTTGCGGCCATCGAACACCGCGGGCGTGCGCATCGCGCTCTTGATCGCCTCGAAGTCGGGACGACGGAACTCGTTCCACTCGGTGACCAACACCAGAGCGTCCGCGCCTTTGACGGCTTCCATGGGATTGGCGGCATAGGTGATGCGCTCGCCAAAGTGACGGTGCCGCGCCTCCGTCATGGCCTCGGGATCGAAGGCCACGACCTTGGCTCCTGCTGCCAAAAGCTCTTCGACCACCACGATGGCCGGCGCTTCGCGCATGTCGTCCGTGTTGGGCTTGAAGGCCAGGCCCCACACAGCCACGGTCTTGCCGGCCAAGTTGGCACCGTGGTGTTGCTTGACCATCTGCACCAGCAGGCGCTTCTGGTCGGCGTTCACGGCTTCGACGGCTTTGAGGATCTTGAAGTCATAGCCCAGCTCTGCGCTGGTCTTGACGATCGCCTGCACGTCCTTTGGGAAGCACGAGCCGCCATAGCCCACGCCCGCGAAGAGGAAGCGGTTGCCAATGCGCGCGTCCGAGCCAATGCCGCGGCGCACATCGTTGATGTTGGCGCCTGAGCGGTTGCAGATGTTGGCAATCTCGTTCATGAACGAGATGCGCGTGGCGAGCATTGCATTGGCGGCGTACTTGGTCAGCTCGGCCGAAGCGATCGCCATGTGGATGATCGGGTTGCCGGTGCGAACGAAGGGCGCGTACAGCTCTTCCATCACATCAGCGGCGCGCTTGTCATCGCTGCCGATGACCACGCGATCGGGCTTGAGGAAGTCGTCGATGGCGGCGCCTTCCTTCAAGAACTCGGGGTTGCTGACCACAGCGAACGGATGTTGCGTGGTCGAAGCCACGGCCGCTTGCACCTTGGCCGCGGTGCCGACCGGTACGGTCGACTTGTCCACAATGACGGCATAGCCCGTCAGGTGCTGCCCGATCGAGCGCGCCGCGGACAGCACATACTTGAGGTCCGCGCTGCCGTCTTCGCCCGGGGGCGTGCCCACCGCGATGAAGACCACTTCCGCGCGCGGAATGCCCTCGGCGTAACTCGTTGTGAAGGAGAGGCGCCCATCCTTCGTGTTGCGGCGCAAGAGCTCTTCCAGGCCGGGTTCGTAGATAGGAACCTCGCCACGCCGCAGGGCGTCGACCTTCTTTTGGTCAATGTCAATGCAAACGACCGTGTTGCCTGATTCGGCAAAGCAGGTACCGGCTACGAGTCCAACGTATCCTGTACCGACGACTGCGATGCGCATGACTGGGGGGAGCTTTCTGTGGAGAGCCTTGAGTTGGCTGTGGTCGAGTCTGGCGGCGAAAGATACCCTGTAGGTACCTCACGGGCGATTAACTCAGCGGTTAGAGTGCCTCCCTTACAAGGAGGAAGTCGTGGGTTCGAATCCCTCATCGCCCACCAATGGCTTTCTCTTTATCTATTTACGCCGTAGGGCGTTGGATGCGGCTGGTGCGTCGTCCTGCAGGGCCCGGTGCAGGCCATGTTGCCGCACACCTAGAGAGTGTAGGCATGGCGTTTGTACGGTCGTGGTTGGCCGGCTCATGACCAGCTGCTAGTTGCGTCGTAGCTAATGCACCCGTTGCAGCTGCCCTGATGTGCAGGGCCGATTCTCGGATCAACTAATCCTTATTCGTACAGGTGCGTAGGGGGGTCCAATTTCGCAACTTAGCCATTTTCGTACACCGATCAAGCGCGCTAGGATCGGAACAGAGGAAAAGTCTTAGGTCTTCCCAGTCTCGGTCCAGCCGTGTCCCCCCGGTGCACCGAACGAGCCTTAGACCGCCCTCTAGAAGCAGACGCTAAGGAAGCGAGACATACTCTTATGAGCCGACTACTACTGATCGACGAAGACTCGGGGAACCGATTGGTTCTGCGCAGTCAACTGGTGGACGCGGGACACGAGGTCGTGGCCCTCGAGAGCGGGGCGCGTGGCCTGGCCGAGGCGCGCACTTCACCGTTCGACGCC
>CAIKQM010000190.1 GCA_903829565.1 uncultured Planctomycetota bacterium | reverse complement strand
CGATCTGCCCAGCCAAACCCAACGCAGCTTGCTGCGCACGGTGAAGCCAGAGGCGCGTCTGGTCATTGATGGTGAGACGGTATGGGTCGGTGGTGTCCAAGGTCTGCCGTTGCACAACTACTTCGAGCCCGAGTGGATCCCGCGCTTGCAGCCGCTGGAGGGCTCCTTGCGCTGGACGGCGAGCTCAGTGGAGCCACTGTCTGCGCGCTTTGCATGGAGTCCGCGCTTGGAGTGGATGTCACGTCCTGCAGTGTGGCCGCCCAAAGGCGTCATGCTGACCATGACCTACGCAGGCGCGGGGCGTTGGCAGGGTGTGCGCGTGGTGGTCGAGCATGAGTGCTACGACGGTTTGCCGTTGTTGGCCAAGCGTGTGATCCTTCACAACGAGACGGGCCGTGACCTGCGTGTGCAGCAGTGCGTGTCCGAGATCCTTGGCGTGGTAGAGGCCGAAACGGACGTCGAGCCACCGCAGCGCGTGCGCTATCCCCAGCTGCATGTAGAGTCCGATGCTGCGGCCCTCATTCGGCCCAACGAAACCTTGCGACAGGCCTCCGTGCGATGGTTGCCGGATCCTGACTACACCACGCAAGTCAACTACGCTGTACAGGCGCCTTGCTTGCTCGAATCCGCGGCGCCCTTTGGCCCAGATGTGGTGGTGGCAGCAGGTCAGAGCTTTGAGTCGCACCGCACATGGATCCTGCCGTTCGATACGGAGGATACGCAGCGACGCGCTCTGACCTTGGCACGCTTCTACCGTACGGTCGCCCCTTGGACGCAGGAGAACCCGCTGCTCTTCCACGCGGCCAGTTCCGAGCCCTCACGCCTGCGTGTGGCGCTGGACCAAGCTGCGGATGCAGGCTTCGAGATGGTCATCATGACCTTCGGCAGTGGCGCCAACCTAGAGTCGCGAGATCCGGCTTACCTCGCGACCATGAAGACCATGGCGGACTACGCTCATCAGCGCGGTCTGGCTGTAGGCGGCTATTCGTTGCTCGCATCGCGCAGTGTGAGTCCAGAGACGGATGTGATTGATCCTGCGACTCTGCGACCTGGTGGCGCGTACTTCGGCAACAGCCCCTGTCTTGCCAGTGCGTGGGGGCGCGGCTATCTGGCGGCGGTGCGCGGTTTCTTCGAAGCCACAGGCATGGATGTGCTCGAGCATGATGGCTCGTATCCAGGCGATGTGTGCGCTTCGACGACACATGCGGGTCATCGCGGCCTCGGCGACAGCTACTGGATGCAGCGCGCAGGGCTGATTGACTTGTATCGTTGGGCACGCGGCCGTGGGATCTACTTGAATGTGCCTGATTGGCACTTCTTGAACGGCTCTTCCAAAGCCGCCATGGGCTATCGCGAGACCAACTGGTCGTTACCGCGCGAACACCAAGAGATCATCGAGCGCCAGAACATCGCGGATGGCGTGCGCACGAAGAGCGTGACGATGGGTTGGATGTTCGTGCCGCTGATGGAGTACCACGGTGGCGGAGCTGCGGCCACCATCGAACCCTTGCACGAGCATCGCGACCACTATCGCATGCGGTTGCGCAACTTGCTGGGAGCAGGCGTGCAGGCTTGCTGGCGTGGGCCGCGCTTGTACGACACACCCGAAACGCGCGACATGCTGGTGCGCGAGCTGACGTGGTTCAAGGCCAACCGCCGCATCCTTGAGTCGGATCTGGTGCTGTTGCGACGCGCGGATGGGACCGATTGGGATGGCTGGCTGCATGTGGATCCAGCGGGGGATACACAAGGCTTGGCGATGCTGTACAACCCGCGTCCAGTGAATGTGACGCGTCAAGTACGCTTGCCATTGCGCTACACGGGCTTGCAAGGTCGCGTGCAAGTGGAAGTAGAAGGGCAACGCGCGCAGGTCGTTGCCGCGTCTGCTGATGGTTGGCTAGAGCTGCAGGTAGAGCTTCCCGCGCGCGGTTCCTTGTGGGTCAGGCTTGCGCGTACACCCTGAGTGGCAAGCGTGCCTGTACGCACGCGCGCCGCATCACTCCTCCAGACTTTGGTAGGCGCGTCGAGCGCGCACTTGCACAAAGCGCTCTTCCTCGGCAATCCAAGCCGTCAACCAACCGCCCCCGACACAACCTGTGTCGAGTCCACGCACGCGCTCACGGCATACGAGACCTTGCGTCGCCCAGTGACCGAACACGATGGTGCGCGTTTCGTGCTGACGCGCTTGCCAGTACTCCCACCAAGGGCGCCAAGCACCCACCGACGTGAGCGGTTCCACATCCGGCCGCGCGCCCTGTGCATCACAGTGGCGCACGGTCACGGCGAACGCCATGTCCGCGTTCTCGACAAAGGGCGTTAGCCCAATCAGCTGCGAGAAGGGATCGCTCCACATGGGCGAGATCCCCGCGTGCACGAGCACCACATCCGGCCAGGTGCGCACGAACGGCCGCAGCTCCAGCCACTCCAACAGCTGCGCGCAATCAGGCGCCGCCAGCACGGCGTCCAGCGTGTCGCGGCGCTTCTTGCCGCGCAAGCCGCGCGCTGCGCGCAAGAGATGCACATCGTGATTGCCCAGCACTCCTTGCGCGTCCAGCTGCTTCAACAAGCGCAACACGCCCAACGAGTCCGGTCCACGATTGACCAAGTCGCCACACGGCTGGAGCACATCGCTCGACGGGTCGTAGCGCAGGCGCTCCAAGAGCTCTTCCAACTCGTCGCGACAGCCTTGGATGTCGCCGATGTAGATGCGCCGCTGCGTGCTCATGGTGTGCTCACTGGTCACTCACTGCGTGGCAACATACACACGCGCGCGCTCCGCGCCATGACCCACAACCATTCCCAACGTCTCCAAGCGTGTGAACACGCGTTGGGCGCGTGCTTGTCCGATGTTCTTGGCTTTCGCAAAGCGCGCCACCGTGGCTTCGCCCGAAGGCCGCTCGGCGGAACGCGCGTGGCGGCGGATCCACTCCAAGGCTGCGCGCTCCAGCGGCCCCAGCTGGGACACTCGTATCGTCGGCACGGGCCCGCGCCGCAAGCGCACAAGAGTCGGCCCATCAGCCTCGCGATTGGCCGCACCCACGCGCACCACGATCTCGCGACTGCCATCAGGTTGCACCACGGCGTGGGGGATCTCACCCGAACGCTCGACCCGCACGGCCACTACCTTCGGGCCGTCACAGTCGATGATGTGCGCGGCGATCACGCCGCTGTGGGGCTCCAGGGGCGGCTCGATCAACCCGCGAGCCAAGAGGAGCAGCTGCCGCGCCACGGCCTCGGGGTGGTGGAGCCCGTGGATGTGGCCTTCATCCGTGACCCCGATCAGCAGCCACCCGCCGCGCGTGTTCGCGAAGGCGCACAGCGGCCGCACCGCGCGCACATCGCTAGGCAGGATGCGCTTGTACTCGACCTGCGGTCCCTCGCCCGCTTCGAGCACGCTTTGGAGGCTGGCCCAGTCCATTGGGCACGATCTTAGAGGACTCTCCGACCGGACCGTACAGAGCGCTGGTGGCGTTCCGGCTGGCTTTCGGGTAGACTCTTCGGCCCTTTCGGCAGGAATGGTCCTCGCCGACAGGGCTAGCGATCAAGGAGTCCTACAGGACATGGCCAAGGCACGTATGAAGGCGATGGGTCCGACCCGCCGCCGCGTCAAGGCGCGGAAGATGGGCATGGGTTCGGGGCGTTCCCGCAAGCAGGCGAACACCAAGGGCCGCGTTTGAGCGGTAGCGGCGCGTGAGCGTCGCACCCTAAGTTGCTGATCGAGCCTGCCGCGTCTGCGTCGACTCTGGCT
>CAIKQM010000189.1 GCA_903829565.1 uncultured Planctomycetota bacterium | reverse complement strand
TCTCGATGTGGCTTTGTTGGCGCTAGAAACGACGACGGCGCTGCCGCATGGTGCGCGTTTGGCCTCACGCGAGACACTGCGTCACGCACAAGTGTTCGAGCCGGTGTGGGCCGTGGGTTGCCCCCTGGGCAACGATCCTATCCCGACCGCCGGAACGCTCTCGGACACGCATCATCATGTCGATGGACTGCGCTACTGGATGATCAGCGCGCCCACCTACATCGGCAACTCAGGTGGTGGCGTGTACAACGGCCGCACGCGCGAGTTGGTGGGCATCTTCACCAAGATCTACACGCATGGCTCGGTACGCCCCACGGTGGTTCCGCACATGGGGCTCGCCACGCCGCTGGAGACGGTCTACGACTGGCTCGAGCACGAGGGCATCGCCGGCATTGAGCCGGTGGAATCACGCATTGAGACAGCTGCTGCCAAGAAGTGACGCAGCCGAACGACGCTCGGCTAACGGGCTTCCACCACGCGCTTGAGCTTGGCGAGGCCTTTGTCAAAATCACTTTGCATCGCGCCCAGGAACAGCAGGCGCATCCAGCCGCCCAGCACCGGAATGGCGAGGTCGCCATCCATGCTCCAAGTGACTTGGGTGCCGCCGTCACGGGCCTCGTAACGCAGTTCGCCCTTCGACGGCAACTCGCCATCGCCCATCAGGAACGCCATGTCGTAGGCGATCCCGGCCTCATCACAACGCGTGAACACTAGGCGCCCTTCACCGCTGTCATCCTTCCAGCGCTGCGACGCTCCCACGCCCGTGGTCTGCGTTCCATACTCAATCACCAACTGCGGTGACGCCTCCGACCAAGTGGTCCATTCAGGCCAACGCCTCAGATCACTGACATGCTCATGCACACGCGCCGCCGGTGCAGCCATGTAGAGGCGCGACTCGATCGTGTACGCCGTAGGCAGTGCCAGGCCCACGAGGATGGCAAGGGCCAACAAGACGAGGGCGATGAGCAGGATCTTCCGCAGCATACGTCCATGATAGCGCCGCGTGTCTAAGGCCATGTCCGAGACTGACCCTAGGCACGCGGCGCCACAGTGCGCAGCTTGAGCTACGCGCAGCGTCTCAGGTGCAAGACGCTTCGAAGATGCTCTGGATGGCTTCGTCCAGCAGGTAGTCGAACTCGTCCTCCGACTGCTCGGCCGACAAGCCCTCCGACAAAGCACGGCTGAAGCTGGCGATCAAACCTTCGTTGCGCGCCAAGCGTTGATTGCTCTTGGTGCGGCTGTATCCACCGGACAGCGCCACCACGCGCACCACATTGGGGTGCTCGATCAAGCGCATGTAGAAGTTGTCCACTTCCGGCAGCGTGAGCTTGAGCATGACCGTCTGGTGCGGCTCGAGATCATCGAGATGCGACATCAACGCATCTTCGAGCAGGCCTTCGGCTGCGGCCTTGTCGGGGCACTCGATGTCGACCTCGGGCTCGATGATCGGAACGAGACCTGCATCGACGATGCGCAGACCGAACTCGAACTGCTGGGCCACCACCTTGGCGATGCCGCTCTTGTTGGCCTGCTTGATGACCGAGCGCATCTTCGTGCCGAAGACGCCGTTGGCTTCGGCGCGCTCCAGCAACGCATCGAGACCCGGCATGTCCTTCATCAACTGCACGCCTTCGACCTCGGCGGCGAGGCCCTTGTCGACCTTGAGGAACGGCACCACGCGCTTCTCTTGCCACAGGTACTGGGCAGAGCCCTTGCCGCGGATCTGGCGATCCATCGTGTTCTCGAACAGGATCGCACCCAAGATGCGATCACCGTTGAAGGCCGGCGAGGTGATGATGCGCGTGCGCATCTCGTGCACCTTGCCGTACATCTCTTCCTCGCCTTGATAGGCGGTCTCCGGCACGCCGTAGAGACGCAACGCCTTGGGGGTGCTGCCACCGCTCTGGTCGAGAGCCGCGAGGAAGCCGTCTTGCGTGAGTACCTTGGTGAACTGCTGGTCGAAGGACATCGTCAGGTGTGTGATGGGTTGGCGGGGTGTGCCTATTGCTCTGAGTGTCCCCGATCGGAGGCAAGCGATCAACGCCGCGTGCTGGTATCGTGCTGTTGTGAGGCTTCACTGGCTGGCGATCGGGTTGGCGGCCACCGCTGCCACAGCGGGCGCACAGAGCGCCCGACCTTTGGACTACAACCGCGATGTGCGTGCGTTGTTGTCCGATCGTTGCTTTGCCTGTCACGGCCCGGATGCGGCCCAGCGCAAGGCTGACTTGCGTTTGGATACACGCGAAGGCGCCGCCGAGGTGCTGGCGAATGGTGAGTTGCTGCGCCGCCTGCACAGCACTGACCCCGATGAGATGATGCCGCCGCCGGCGCTGAAGCGGCCACTGGATGAGGACGAGCGACACAAGCTGGTGCGCTGGATCGAAGAGGGCGCGGTCTACCAGCCGCACTGGGCTTTTGTGGCGCCACAGGCAGCTGTTGCCGCGGATGCGACGCGCGAACCTGTGGACACGCTTGTGTTGGCGCAACTGGAGGCACAAGGCCTAACGCACGAACCCGAAGCAGAACCGCGCGTGTTGCTACGCCGTGTGTCGATGGTCCTGACCGGCTTGCCGCCTACACCGGAACAAGCGGATGCCTTTGCCGCCAACCCCACCAACACAGCTTACGAGGCGCATGTCGATGCTCTGCTGGCTTCGCCTGCGGCGGCGGAGCACATGGCGAGTGTGTGGCTGGATCTAGCGCGCTACGCCGATACGCACGGGTTCCAAACGGATGGGCCGGCTTTCACGTGGCCGTGGCGTGATTGGTTGCTGGAGGCGTTGCGCACGAACATGCCGTATGACCAGTTCGTCACGGATGTGCTGGCCGGTGATCTCAAGCCACAAGCAACGGTTGCCGATCGTGTGGCGACGGCGTTCCAGCGCTTGCACCGCACGACCGAAGAAGGCGGCTCAATCCCCGAAGAGTTCCGGCAAGAAGCGATCGCCGACCGCGTGGGTACATTCGGTACGGCGTTTCTGGGCTTGACGCTCGATTGTGCGCGCTGCCACGACCACAAGTACGACCCTGTGCCCATGCGCGACTACTACGCGCTGGCTGCGATGTTTGGTGCTCTGGATGAGAATGGGTTGAAGCCCTTCTCGTTGCCGGGCGATGCACCGCCTCCGTTCGTGCGTCTGGCAACACCCGAGCAAGAAGCGCAGGAACGCGTCCTCGCCGCTGCGGTGCAGTCCGCTGCTGACTTCTGGTCCGCTACACGCGCGGCAGCGCTGGCGCGCGTGCAAGCGCCTGACGAGTCGCTCATCGTGCTGCCCGCGCCAGCGGCGCATTACCCCTTCGATGTGTTGGAGAATGGCATCACGCCCAATGCCAT
>CAIKQM010000188.1 GCA_903829565.1 uncultured Planctomycetota bacterium | reverse complement strand
CGTTTCAAGCACGAGGGCGCGACCTGTGTCGTCGACCCCAGCGGCGTACTCGTCGTCTACATGGGCGACGATGATGAGAATGAGTTCCTCTACAAGTGGGTGTCAAGTAAACTATACAATGCTGCCGATCGTACGGCGAATCGCGACCTGTTGGATGACGGCACCTTGTATGTCGCGCGCTTTGATCCGGACGGGACATTGGAGTGGTTGCCGTTGGTGCATGGCAACGGCGCGCTCGATGCGGTCAATGGCTTTGAGTCGCAGGCCGATGTGCTGATTGAGACGCGCAGCGCAGCCACACTGTTGGGCGCGACGCCGCTGGACAGACCGGAAGATGTCGAAACGAATCCTGTCAACGGACGTGTCTATGTGATGTTGACGAACAACTCGCAGCGCAAGGAAGCCGATGCTGCCAATCCACGCCCCAAGAACCGGCACGGACATGTGTTGGAGTTGGAAGCTCCGCGCGATGCGCAAGGACGCCCGCTCCACAGTGCGACGCGCTTTGCGTGGGAGATCTTCTTGCTAGGCGGTGATGTACACGCAGAGACGACGCTCAGCTGTCCCGACAACTGTGCGTTCGATCCGCGTGGGCGCATGTGGATCGCGACCGACGGAGCCGCGCGCGCAGGGACCTGTGATGGTGTGTGGGCCTGTGATGTCGATGGAGCCGGACGTGCACAGTTGGTGCGCTTTTTCAGCGCGCCAGTCGGTGCCGAAGTGTGCGGCCCCTGCTTCACACCGGATGGCACGACTCTCTTTGTCGCAGTCCAACATCCAGGTGAAGCCGACGCCAAGGGCAGCGACAAAGGCGTCGCCTATGCCACGCCCACAGCACGCTTCCCCGACTACGACCCCGCGCGCCCACCTCGCTCCTCCGTAGTCGCGTTGCGCCGCTTGGACGGCGGCGCGCTCGGCGGCTGATGCGGCGTTGACCTGCTCTTCATCGATCCTTGGCGGCGACGCTGCAAGGTGGAGAGATGTTGCTCAGCGTCTGCGCTCTTGCGCTCGCCTGCCCTCAGGCTGCGCCCGGCGAGTACACCATCGCGATCCTGCCGGACACGCAGTATTACTGCCGCGATGAGCCGTACTTCCCCACCTTCCTGGCTCAGGTACAGGCGATTCAAGCAGCACGCAGCAGCTTGCAAGTGGCCTTTGTCACGCATGTAGGCGACATCGTTCACAACGGTGCGAGTATCCCAGCTCAATGGGTACGCGCGGATCAGGCGTTGAGTCCGCTGCGCGGTGTCAATGGCTTGCCCCATAGCGTGGCGTTGGGCAATCACGACTTGGATGTGGTCAGCGACAAGACGCTGGGCCAGCAGAGCTACCTGACGTGGTTCGGCGCACAACAGTACAACGGTCAGGCCTGGTACTTGGGCGCCTCTCCCAAAGGCACCAGTCACGCCCAGCGCTTTGCAGCCGGTGGTCAAGAATACTTGCACCTGACCGTGGAGTGGCGCGCACACGATAGCGAGATCGAGTGGGCACGCAGCGTGCTGCACGCGCATCCGCAATTGCCCACGATCCTGACTACGCACGAGTACCTCAATGTAGGCAACCCCGCGCCGTATGGCACGGGTGGTGCCACGCCGGATGACTCGGGTGACAATGATGCGGCGCAGATCCGGGCCAAGCTGGTTGAGCCCTACCCGCAAGTGTTCCTCGTGCTGAGTGGACACTTCAGCGGTTCAGGTCAACGCAGTGCTGTCAATGCGTTTGGACAAGTAGTGCATGAGGTGCTGCAAGACTTTCAGTCCGATCCGGCTGGTGGCAATGGCTGGATGCGCTGGCTGCGCGTGCGTCCTGCTGCACAAGAACTAGTCTTCGACACGCACTCGCCCGTTTACGTCCCCGGCACGAACGTGGGCCCCGATCGCAACAACACGCCGGAAGACAACTTCACGCTGAGCCATGACATGGTTGGTTTGGTCGAGCAGTTGCGCAACACGACCACCTTACGTTGGACGAGCAGCGTGGACACGTACCTCGGGTCCGGTAGCGCCGGTCAGACGCTGCCGAGTGTGAGCTACGGCAGCGCTCCGGTGGTGCGCTGTGATGGCGATGCCGATCAGGAGCAAGGCTTACTGCGCTTTGACGGCCTAGTCGGCTACGGCGCACAACAGATTGCTCCGCAGACGCCGATCGAGCGCGCGGTGCTGGTGCTGACCACAGAAGGCACGAATGCCAACAGTGCGAGCGGCGCCACGCTGCACCGCATGTTGGTGCCGTGGGACACCAGCAGCACGTGGTCGAGCTTGGGCAATGGTGTGCAACTGGGTACAGAGGCGCTAACGACATCCGATGCCACCACCGGCAGCGTGGCGAAGGGCACACGCTCCTTCGATGTGACCAGCAGCGTACAAGCGTGGGTCAATGGTGCCGCCAATCATGGTTGGCTTGTGCGCGCCGCGGGCACCGATCGTTGGGAGGTGCGCTCGAGTGATTGGCCGCAGGCCGCAGAACGCCCGCTGCTCGTTGTGCGTATGGCGAGCTGCGTAACACCGCAGGTCTACTGCACCAGTGCACCCAACAGCTTTGGTACGGGCGCCGTCATCTCCCATCTCGGCAGTGCCTCACTCGCCAACAACGATCTGCGCTTGTTGGTCGACTTTGCACCGCCTGGACGGAAGGGCCTCTACTTTGTCGGCACCCAAGCAGCAGCTGTGCCGTTTGGAGACGGATGGCGTTGCGTGGGTGGTGCCATCACGCGTCTTGGGCCGGTGCAAATCTCGAACTTCATCGGCAGCTTCGAGCGTCCTATCGACTGGACAAGCGCACCGTTCCACACCACGGTCAGCGCTGGCTCTGTACGCTACTTCCAGTTGCAGTACCGAGATCCCACTGGGCCGTTAGGCTCCGGCTTCAACTTGTCCAACGGTCTGCGCGTGGTCCTGTGTCCTTGACGCACAACAACACCGCTCAGTGACCGTAGTTGCGCAAGTGCTCGATCCAGTCGTCCACTTCATCCGCGCGGATAGCAGCTTCCTCTTCCTCGGTGGTGAGGGCGTCGTCGTCCATAGTCAGACGGAAGTCGCTGCGTAGTTCGGCGGCGAACTTGCCTGAGCCTTTCGAGAGTTCGTCGAAGGTGCCAGCCCAGATCAGGCGATCGTCCAAGTGGCACAAAGCGGCGGTGCAGTCCGGCTTGACCTTGGCTTCTTCGGGTGCAGCAGCGGCGATGAGCGCCGCCCACTCGTCAGGT
>CAIKQM010000187.1 GCA_903829565.1 uncultured Planctomycetota bacterium | reverse complement strand
GATCTCCCCACCGCGACCATGGAACACATGGCATGACGCACAGCCAGCTTGCTGCGAGAAGTAGACCGCTTCGCCGTCGCGCGCCTTGCCTTGCAATCGCGCAATCGCCTCTGCATCGCGCTTGGTGGCGCTGTCTTCTGAGGGGAAGGTGGCGGCTGCCAACGCGCGCAAACCCAGATCGGGATGCGTGGTCAAACGCGGAGCGGCGACTCGTCGAGCAGTAGGAGTCAGGCGCTCGGCTTGCGCTGCAGCAAGCACCAGCGCTGCGCCGCGTGATTCGGCACACAGGCGTGCGAGCGCAAGATCCACTTGGGCCGGTGTGGCCGTGGGCTCAGACAGGATCGCGAGTTCCGCTCGCAGCGCATCGTCTTGTTTGGCCGGCAGGGCACGCACTTCGAACACCATGCCATCGCCACAGCCTTGCTTGGTGCCGCCATCATCCGCCGCGGCGCGCGCCGTGAAGCGCAGTGCATCGGCAGGCAACGCAAAGGCCAAGCGCGCCGCCGCGTGCACACCAAAACCGCGGGGATGCGTTGTGCCCGAAACGACAAGGGGGCCGCCATTCGCGTTGGCGTTGCGCCCCACGCTGCCCCAACCGGTTTGGGCCACGAGCAAGCTCGCTTGCGTGAGATCAATCACAGCTCCCGAGCGTGTCACCACGCGCGGTTCCAACCAATCCGCCCAATCACAGGCATCGCTACCCGCCGTTTCGACCAACAACCACAGCGTCTGCATGTGTTCGATGTCCACATCCACCGAGACGCTGCCGCGCGTGATTCGTTCACTGCGCCACAGAGTCGTGGTGCCATCCAAGCCCGCAGGGGAGGTCTCGAGCAGCGGACCAAAAGCAGCCCAATCATTGGTGGCGCGATGGTCACTCCACCAACGCGCACGTACACCCAGCTCATCGGGCAAGGCCAGAGCGAGCGTGGCCATCGCTTCGGCAGCGGCTCGTGTAGGCATGAAGGCCAAGGCATCCACTGCTTGGAACCGCAGCTCGATGGCCAGCTCTGCGTCCAAGGCGCGGGCGGTGAAGTCCGGCACCAGCGCGGCCGGATGCAGCCGCCATGCGATAGCTGCGTATGCTGCGGGCCACGCACGCGGCGAGCTTGGAGCAAACACGCGCTGGCACAATTCGAGAGCTGCGGCCTCATCGCCGGCGCAGGCCAGACCAAAGGCCTCGATCATGGTGCGATCGGTGGGGTCCAGACGCTTGGCGAGCTCTGTCAAGGCGTCTTGCTTGCTTGCAAACGGTACCTCGCGCAGCAGTGTCGCGCATTCGCGACGGACAAGAGGGGACTCATCTTTGGCAAGGCTGGCCGCGATGGAGGCGATGCTGCCATCGCGCGCAGCCATGGTGCGCGCTGCCACGATGCGCAAGCGCGCGTCGTTGGAGGTCAGTGCTTTGCGCAGCGTAGCCTCTGCATGCACCTTGCTGCGCGCCAGCAACCACAAAGCCCGCGCTTGTTGCCATGGTTCGCCATGTTCAAAGGCTTGTACCAGCACACTGGCCGAACCTTCCAGGTTCTGCAGCATGAGTTCCTGCGCTTTGGCTCGCACCGACACGCACGGCGACAGCAGGCCTTTCAAGCGTTCTTCGGCTTGCGACCAGTCAAAGGACGCGCGATAGGCCCAGTCATTCTTCGGCACCAAACGCACGATGCGGCCATACGCTTCGCGATCACCGGCTGCATGCCCACCAACACCAGGATCCCACCAATCGGCCACATACACGCTGCCGTCGGGGCCTGTGCAGACATCGCTGGGGCGGAACCAACGCGCCGCCTGGTCGTCACCTTTGGCTGCCATCAAGATGCCTGTGTCGAGCTCGATGCGGCTCTTGTCCACGCGGGGCTTTTGTGCCCAGACACGATTGCGACCAGCATCCGCGCACAAGACCGCTCCAAACAAGTCGGGTGAGAGAAAGCGGCTTTCATACACGCACACGCCCGTAGGGCCACCTGCTCCGGTGATGGTGCCTGCCGGTGCGACACCCGGATCATCTTGATGCCAGTGAGCACGGGCTGTGCTCTGTCCAGGACGCTTGTCAGCATTCCAATAGCGTGCACCATCCGCAGAGAAGTAGCCGTGATTACCACCGGGCAAACACCACAAGGTGCGGCAACCTTGGTTGCCATCATCGTCATTGTCGCTTTGGTAGAAGTCGCCCCAACTATCCAGCGCGACCTCATAGTTGTTGCGGAAGTTGTGCGCCATGACGCGCAAGGAACGCCCTTGTGCATCGCCGCGCAGGACGAGACCACCTGTCCACACCTGACCATCAGAGGAGCGTAGTCCTGGCTGGTTGTCGGCCGCTTGCGGCCCGCCGTCGCGGTAGAGCGAGCCGGAACGCAGCGTCCAACCATCTTTGGCCGTGACCACATGCGGACCTGCGTTGCCTACGGCGAACCACAGACCACCATCAAGGCCGGGCACCACACTGTGCAAGCCATGATCGTGATCACGTCCACCGAACCCGGTGTAGAGCACTTCCTTGCTGTCGGGCCGATCGTCGCCGTCCTTGTCGGTGTACACCAAGAGATGCGGCGAGCAACTGACATAGACCTTGTTGCCGATGACAGCGATGCCCAGCGGCGCGATGAGATCGGGATCTTGGACAAAGACCTTGCTGGTCTCTGCAATGCCATCGCCGTCTTCATCCGAGACGATGACCACGCGATCACCCGCGTCAAAGTGCTTGCCGGGGTTGCGTCCGTTCCATTGGCGGTAGTTCACGGCTTCCGCCACCCACACGCGGCTCTTCTCGTCGACATCGATTGCCGCGGGGTTGTAGAAGAGCGGTGTCAACGCGAACTCTTGCACCTTCACATTGGGCGCTACATCAAATTGCGCCGTGAGGTCGCGCGGGGCGCGTTCCACACCACCGGGGAGTGTCAGGTCTTGCTGGCTGAGGGCTACCAGCGCGAGGGGAAGCAGCTGCATTCCCCGAAGATACAACTAGACCTCGAGGCTGTCGCCCACTTGGTCTTGTGAAGCGACAAGTACGCGCACTTGGCGTGTCAAGCCCAAGCGGTCGAGAGTGCGTTGCGCTGTCTCGAGTGCGATCTCGGGGCGATTGGTCTTCTTGGACAAGTGCGCAAGCACCAGAGTGTGCAGCGAATCCGAGGCAAGGCGCTCGAGCATTGCGGCAGCTTGTTCGTTCGAGAGATGCCCACGGTCCCCGGCGATGCGGCGTCGCAAGGAGGCGGGATAGGGGCTTTGGTCCATCAACTGGGGATCCCAGTTGAACTCCAGCATCAGGACATGCGCACCTTGGAGTTCGCGCGCCACGGTCTCGTCTGGTTTGCCCATGTCGGTCAGCACGACCGCGACGCGTCCTTGGTGTTCGAAGCGAAAGGCCACCGTGGGGTCGCAATCATGCGGCAACAGCACGGGTTTCACGCGTAGCTCGTCCACGCCGCCTCGTTCGCTGGTGAGCACCATCTCCGCACCTGGAGAGATGGTTGAGAAGCGTCTAGCACGCTTGACAGAGGCGTGCGTCATCATGTTCAAGGCGCAGTGCAGGGTCGCGCGTTCCCTGCGCGCCAGCAAGCCCGCCGAGCGCGCGTGGTCAAGGTGACCATGCGTGATGAGCACATGTTCGATCGCTCCGCTCGCTAGTCCCGTCGTAGCAAGCCGTTCGTCCATGCCGGTGCGCGTCAGTCCGGCAT
>CAIKQM010000186.1 GCA_903829565.1 uncultured Planctomycetota bacterium | reverse complement strand
TTGGTCATTCGAGTTGGTGATCCCGGCCGTATCCAGCCATCCACCGATCACGAGGCTCGTGTCGGGACCTGGAACACAGGCAAACACTTGCTCTGACCCTGGTGTCGCAAACACTTGACGCCAGCGCACGGCACCAGTGCCATCTAGACCGAGCACTAGCGCATCCAAACCACTTCCCGGCGCGGAGGGTCCTGTGCCCGCGGCAACGAGATCGCCGCTCGACAATACGCAGACCTTGCGCAGAGAATCGTCGCCCACGCCACCGCCGTCCACAACCGTGCGCCACAGCACTTGGGCTTGCGTTCCCTGCACGCTCAACAACTCCATGGCAAAGTCGCGGCCTGTAGTCCCCAAGGCTCCATCAGCGCCAACAAAAAAGCGCCCCCACGCATCTGTCGCGACTCCGCGCGCATAGTCGGCGCCTGCGCTCACAAAGTCGCTGCGCAAGAGCTGCGTGCCCGCGGTGTCATACACGAGGGCGACTCCGTCTTGAGCCGTTGCCGAGCTGTAGATAGCGCCAACTGCACAGACAGCACCTGTGGCGTTTGATACCAACGAATAGAAAACACTAGCGTTGCCAGCGCTGCCGGGCGTGCTACGCACCCATGCGAGGCTTCCATTGGCCGCCAGACGCGCGACAAACGCACTGGACTCTTGCCCTGTGCCACCGGCAACAGTGCCAAGCAAACCGGACACATAGATATCACCACCCGGGCCGAGCGCCAGCTCGTAGGCAGTGTCATACGCACCCGCAAAAAGCTCGGGAATGCGGGTCATCCACGCGGTGCTGCCGTCGGGATAAAAGCGCCACACGACTGCGTCGCCCCCATTCGCTCCATCGTGACCGCAGCCGTACACGACTCCGCCCGAGGTGACCAAGAGAGAACGAATGTTGTTGGGGCCGCTTGTGTCGCCGAGCGTCCGGCTCGACAGCAGCGCACCCGCCGTGTCGTAGCGCAGCAACAAAGATGACGTTTGATAACTACCGCTGCTGTAGCCCGCTGCGTAGCCGCCACACCAAACCACACCACTCGTGTCGATCGCCACGCGTTCCAAGCGGTCGTTGCCGTTGAGAGGACCATTCCAGCGCTGCGACCAGGCCACAGCGCCCGTGGTCGTCAGCTTGGTCACGATCGCGTCCGTTGTGGGCGGTGGCGGCGGTGAACCGCTCGTCAAGTTGTAGGTGCTCCCGGCCAAGTAGCTGCTGCCATCGGCTGCAACGGCGATGGAGTGGGCATAGTCCGATTGTGACAAGCCACCGTCATGACGGCTGCTCCACGGCACGGACACCTGAGCGGAGACCACCAGCGACAAGACAAGTAGTGCACCCAGGACAAGAATCGATCTGTCAAGCATTCTTCACTCCCCCAACATCCCGATGGCCGTGAGCGCCAAGCGCACTCGCTGAATACCGGCATAGTTCAGCGAGTGCGTGTGAGTGTGTTTACGGGGCCCATCAAGGAACAACACACCGAAGGCCGGTAGGTGCTCGTTGCTGGTCATCAACACAGCCTAACGGGCTCTACCCTTTCCCATAAGGGCAGCGCGGCCAGCGGTGGGGGCTTAACTGACAAGCAATCTTGTCGGATCCGAGCTCTACGATTAGGATCCTGCAATTGGTCCCCAGCCCCCCCCCTCCCACACGGCACAACACACGCACATGTCCTTACTGCACTGCGCACTCGCGGCCCTCTTGACCAGCACCTTCGCTCAGGCCGCGCAGGCTCCTGCGCTTCAGGCGACACCAGCGCACACGGAACGAGCGCTGCACTTCTTGACTGATGACGAAGGTGCTGTGTGGATTCGCGGAGCGGCCTACAAGTCGTCCGTGTCCGCACAGGGCGTGCGGTACATTCCGTTCTTGGG
>CAIKQM010000185.1 GCA_903829565.1 uncultured Planctomycetota bacterium | reverse complement strand
CTCGGCCATCAAGCGCGCCACCCAACCATCACCGGAAGCGCGACCAGAGTGGCGCGCGGTGTGCCAGATGTCTTGCGAAGTGAAGTGGCTGTGATTCGGCTGGTCGTAGCCCGCGCCTTCGACGATGGCGAGCTTGCCTTCATCCCACTGCGCCTTGAGGCCCTGCAGCGCGAAGTGGAAACCGCGATAGTCATCGAGCTTGAGCACGCTTTCGGCCTTGTGGCCCACGCGCCCGCGCGCCGAGTGATAGAGATCGTCGGCGTACGGCACGATGCAGGACAGGCCATCGTTGCCGCCCGACAACTCCAGCAACAACAGCGCACGCGGCGGTGCGTCCTGCGCTTGTTCACGCGCCAGTGCGGCTTCACGCGCCAGCGCGCCGCGGCCCAACAACCACATGCCGCCGAAAATCGACACACCGCCGACCAAGAGGCCGCGGCGATCCAAACCGTGATGAGCAGAGTGTGTCATGGTGTGTCTCAACTCAGTTCAGTTGCGCCTCGGGCAAGCTCAACACGAAGTGCGCCGTACGACGCAGCACATCTTCGGCTTGAGCGTGACCCAACAGTTGTGCTTGTTCTGTAATGCCCGCTGCTTCGCGCTCGCGCGCGACGAAAGCCGCGATCGCGTTACGCACGCCGCTATCGAGACTCACCTCGATGGACAACAACTCCCCGGCCATCCACGCCGCGATGCGTGCATCGCCCACGGCCATCGCCTTGTGAGCTTGCTCCACCAACGAAACCTGCGGTTGCCAGCCCGTGTGCTGGATGTACGCCAACTGATTCAAGCCGTTGTTGCGGCTCTTCTTCAACGCGCCCATCATCGGCATCTCCGCATCCATGCGCGGTTGTTCGAACTCGGCATCGCGAATCAAACCATCGACCGACACGAGCCCGAGCAAGATGCCCGCCATGTTCGAGCGGTACATCATCGTGGCCGTGGTGATCCACGCCATGTCCGGTTCCCAACCTTTGACACTCGGCGGCCAGAACAAGCGTTGGCCCAGCACATCACCCATGTTCTGGACCATCTGTCCAGGCGGCGCGATGCTCAACTTGCGTGCGGAGCCCACCACCCACTCGATGGGCGGAACGATGCGCCGACCGACGATCTCTTCGCGATAGAACGCAGGATCCGCGAACAAACGGCGCAGGAACTGGCCGATGTCCATCTCGTGACTGCGCAAGAACGCGGCGTAGTCCTGCACGCGCTCTTGGGCCGCCGGTGCGCCTTCCAGATGATGCAGCAGCTTCGCCGCCATGAAGCGCGCGCAAGCCTCTTGCTCCAAGGCCAAGTCGACGATCATGTCGCCATCCAAGTTGCCGGAGCGACCGAGCACTTGCTTGCGACCATAGTCATGCACCACGCGCTCGAAGAGGAAGCGACTCTCGGCGTCGCTCCATCCGGTGAACGCGCGCGCCGCTTCTTTGATGTCCGTCTCGGTGTAGTTGCCGTCACCTAGCGAGAACAACTCGAACAGCTCGCGCGCCCAGTTCTCGTTGGGATGGTCTTTGACGTTCTCGTTGTTGTTGAGGTAGGTCAGCATCGCCGGCGTGCGACCGATGCCGCGCACCAACACTTCGAAGCGACCGAGCGCGTTGTCGCGCAAGAACTGCACCTGCTCGATCAGTTCGTGCGAGTCACCCACCTCTTTGATGGAGCTCACGAAGTGACCATGCCAGAAGATCGTCATGCGCTCGCGCAGCGGGTCCTCGCTGGCGCGCATGCGTTCGATCCACCAATCGCCGTACATGTTGAGCGGCGAGATCAAGTCCGGCTGCATGCGCGAATAGCCTTCGCGCCGCGCCTCGACATTGCGCAAGCGAGCCTCGGGCGACTCGAGGCCGAGCGGCAGAGTCTTCGCGCCCAAGATCTCCGGCTTGGGTGTGCGCGCCGGATCGGGGAACAAGCCCGCGATCGTGGCCTCGCGCCCCCGGCGCACGGCGGCTTCGACTTCGACTTGCGTGGCACCAAAGCCCGCGCGGTTGAGCAGGTGCTCGGCTTCACGGGCGGTCCAGGCTTGGTCCGTCCCCGCCGCCGCGACTGGGGCGGCAAGCAGGAGCGCAGGCAGCCAAACGGAGAGCCAAACACTGGGACGGGGACGAGTAGTCATGGTCGTGGGGAGCTGGGGCAAGCCGTTTAGCCTGTTTCGGTTCTCCCAGCAGTTCAGTCTTAGGGGGGTCGGAAGATCTGTCAAGGAAGGCAGCTGATGGGCTGGGGATTGTCCCGGAGGCTCCCATCCGCAACCATGCGCTCTCCAGCCCATGAGCCTTTGCGCATGACACACACAGCCCTCATCGACTGGTACGACACGCCGCGCTGGTACGACATGGTCTTCGACCCCGGCACGCCCACCGAGGCCGATTTCGTGATGCAGCTGGCGGAGCGCTATGGGCGTGGACCGCTGCGCAGTGTGCTGGAGCCCGCGTGCGGATCCGGGCGCATGGTGGTCGAGCTGGCCCGGCGCGGGGTGCGAGTCGAGGGCTTCGACCTGAATACGCACATGCTGGCGGCGGCGCAGGCCAAGCTCGACCGGCTGGCGGCGCGCGGCCACGACCTGAGCACGCGCCTGCGCGTGGCGGACATGCGCGCCGTGCCCGCGGGCCCCAAGGTCGACGCGGCGCACTGCTTGGTCTCGACCTTCAAGTACATCCTCGACGAGGAAGGCGCCCTAGCCCACCTGCGCGGCGTAGCCCAGCGCCTGAAACCGGGCGGCATCTACGTCTTGGGCGTGCACATCACCGACTACGCCCACCCCCAAGCCGCCGTGGAGCGCTGGACCACCCAACGGCGCGGCACCAAAGTCGTGTGCGTCACCCGCACCTTCCCTGCCGAACGCCGCACGCGCACCGAGGCGGTTCGGACCAGGCTGACCGTGACGCGCGGGGCCAAGACGCACCGGCAGGAGACGAATTGGACCTTCCGGACGTACAGCCCGCGGCAGTTGGTGCGGTTGGTGCGGGAGAGTGGGTGCTTTGGGATTGCGGGGACGTTTGATTTCCATCACGACGCGCGGGTGGAGAGGGAGCTGGAGGATGGGAGGCAGGATGTGGTGTTGGTGCTCAAGAAGCAGGAGTGATACTGGCCCAGATGAGTGTGCACGCCGGACCACAGCAAGCACACAAGTCATTATTTGACAGTATTTTACGAGCTAATTCATCCGCGCGAACCCACCAGCCCTAGGCCTGGGCGACCTCGGCGCCCCCTGCCCTCGCACGAACAGCGAAAAAGCCCGCACCCCGCACAAGCTTGCATTCGCCTCGTGCACAACGGTCTGGGCCAGTATCACTAAGCCCTCCACGATCGGTATCCTCTTCCCCCCATGTCACTCGTGATCTTCGAAGGGGTCAAAAAGCACTTCGGTGCCCACGAGGTGCTCGCCGGCGCCTCCTTCCGGCTCGACCCAGGCCAGAAGATCGGTCTGGTCGGCCGCAACGGGGGTGGCAAAACCACGATCCTGCGCCTCCTCATTGGCGAGGACACCCCCGACTGGGGCGAGGTCACGGTCCGCAAAGGGGCGCGGGTGCGCCATGTCGAGCAGCGGCCCAAGGTGGAGGGCGGCACCACGGTGCGGGCCTTCGTCGAGTCCGGGTTGATCGAGCTGCGCACCGCGTTGCGCGAGTATGAGGCCAGTGGCGAGCGGCTGGGCACCCTCGACGGTGAGGCCTTGGAGCGCGAGCTGGAGCGCCACGACCAACTGCTTCACGAAATCGAAACCCTCGGCGGCTTTGATGGCGAGCGGCGGGTCGAAGAGGTGCTGTCGGGCATCGGCCTGCACCAGGAGTTCTGGGAGCGCGATGTGAACACGCTTTCCGGTGGCGAGCGCAGTCGTGCTTGCCTCGCGAAAGCGCTGGTCGCGGGCTCGGAGTTGTTGTTGCTCGACGAACCCACCAACCACCTCGACCTCGCGGGCATCGAGTGGCTGGAAGAGTGGATCAAGCTGCAAGCGGGCTCGGTGCTGATCATCAGCCACGACCGACGCCTGCTGAACAATGCTGTTGATGCGATCTTGGAGCTCGAGCGCGGTGCGCTGACCAAGTACCCCGGCAACTACGACCAGTATGTGCGCATCAAGGAAGAGCGCTACATCGCTGACTTGCGCGCGTACGAGAACCAGCAGGACCACGTCAAGAAGGAAGAAGCCTTCGTGCGCCAGCACATGGGCTCGCACCGCGTCACCGAGGCGAAGGGCCGTCAGAAGAAGCTCGAAGCGTTGGTGCGGGTATCCAAGCCCTTCCACGACGTGCGCAAGCCTGTGATCAAGCCGCCCGCAGCGGAACGCGGCGGCGAGACCGTGCTCGAAGCACGCGATCTTGCCGGCGGCTATCCGGGCAAAGTGACCTTCCGCGATGCGACCTTCCGCATCGCGCGCGCCGAGCGCATTGGCATTGTGGGCCGCAACGGTGCGGGCAAGACGACGCTGATGAAGATCCTCGCGGGCCGCATGGCGCCGCTCGAAGGCGAAGTCGCTCTGGGCCACAAGGCCGCAGTGGGCTTCTATGATCAAGACACGAGCGCACTGCGCGACGATGGCACGCCGTACTACGAGATGCGGCGCTCGTACCCGCAGCTGGAAGATCAAGAGATCCGCGACCACCTCGCGAAGTTCCTCTTCCGCGGTGTCGAACTCGACTCGCCGATTGCGGGCTTGTCGGGCGGTGAGCGCGCGCGCTTGTGCTTGGCGAAGTTGGTGCTGGGCAAGCCCAGTTGGTTGGCGATGGACGAACCGACCAACCACTTGGATCTAGCGGCGCGCACCTCGTTGGAAGAGATGTTGTCCGCCTTCGCAGGCTCGTTGGTCGTGGTCAGTCACGACCGCGAGTTCCTCGACGGTTTGTGCAATGTGATCCTCGAGGTCGACGGTGGCCGCGTGCTGCGCCACGAAGGCAACTACACCTCTTGGCGCGCCAAGAAGCAGGCGCAATTGGACAAGCGCCGCGAAGATGCGAAGGCCGCGAAGAGCGTGCCCAAACCGCCGCCCAAGCCTGAGGTGAAGCCCGAAGTGAAGCGCGAGGTCAAGCCCGCGCCGAAGGCTGATGCACCCAAGCAAGTGCGCAACCCTATCGCTTTCGCCAAGCTGGAAGCGCGCATCATGGAACTCGAAGGCGAGCTCTCCACGGCACGCGCTGAGCTCGAGCAGCCGGAAGCGTGGCGCGATGCCAACAAGCTCAAGGACTCGCAAATGCGCGCGGCCGAACTGGAGCAAGAGCTCGCCGACCTGAACGACAAGTGGGCCAACTGGTAACCATGCAGACCTTTCACGATCAGATTCGCGCTGCTGTGCTGGAG
>CAIKQM010000184.1 GCA_903829565.1 uncultured Planctomycetota bacterium | reverse complement strand
TGGAGGATCCACTCCTCGGCGTGACGAACTGTCATGGCTGCCGCACGCTGTACGCGGATCGCGAGGGCAACGTCTGGATCGGTTCACACGGGTGTGGTGTCACGCGCGCGCGACGGCGCAGGGTCGATCAAGTCGACCCAGCACTGGCGAACATGATGTCTGTGGTGGCCTTGCGGGATGGCAGCGTACGCGCGATTTCCGAGTGCGCCGATGTGTGGGAATACCACAGGGAGCCGAGCAAGAGCCTGCGCCGTGTTGTACGTCGTGTCCTCCCCGAAGCCTCCGCTCACAATGAGGAGGTGCTGTGTATCTACGGCCAGTTGCTTGATACACGCGGGCGGTATTGGATGGGCGGGGAGGATGCTCTGTATTGCGATGCAGGTGCAGGCGCTCGTCCGGTACTGGAAAAGAGCTATGCGCGCTATCGCGTGCTGGCGGATGGTGGTGATGGCGTTTGGGTGGCCGATTACGAAGGCACCCTGCACTTCTTGGATGATGTCCGGGGCCTAAGCCTGACTCTCAAGCTACCGGTTGGGCGCATCTTTTCTTTGCTAGCGCAAGCGGACGGCTCAGTACTCGCGGGCGGTGAATCGTCGTTGTGGCGTGTCACACGCAACGGAGAGAGCGAGCGCCTGGCTGAGGGACATGCCGATCTGCGCGGTGAATTGCGCTGGATGATGCCGCGCACCGACGGCTCGATTTGGATCGCCAGTTATGGCAATGGCTTGCTGCGCTACGCCGCGGGCCAAGTGCAGTCTCTCGGCACCGAACGCGGACTGGCAGATGCGTCGTTGTCATCTGTACTTGACGATGGTGCGGGGCGCTTGTGGCTGATGTCGAACAACGGACTGATGGTGTTGCCCATCGAGAACGTCGAAGCAGCGTTCCGCGACCGCCATGTGCGCTTGGTGCCTGTGGTGCTCGGGCCTGAGGCCGGTGTGCCGGAAGGCAACTACGGTTCGCCGCCAGCTTGCTTGACCGATGACGGTCAAGCATGGTTCTGCTCGATCGCGGGCCTCGTACGTTTGGACACGCGGCGCTTCCCGTTCCAAGGGCTGCAACCGACGGCGGTGGTGGATCACATTCGGCAGGGGGACTACTCCGTGCGGCCTGCACGAGATCTGGTGCTCCCTCCCAGCGAGGAGCGTTTGCGCGTGGACTACACAGCGTTCGCGCTGTCTGCGCCCGAGCGCGTGCTGTTCGAGCATCGTCTGCTCGGGCACAAGGAAGACTGGTATCCCGCATCGCCCGAGCGCTTTGTCGAGTACACGCGCCTTGCGCCGGGGCCTTACACCTTGGAGTTGCGCGCGCGCAACGAAGAAGGTGTGTGGTCGCCTGTCACTCGAATGGAGTTCGAGCTGCTGCCTGCCTGGTGGCAGACATGGTGGTTCCGCGGAACCTTGATCGTCTTGTCCGCGCTGGTGCTGTTCGCCTTGCACCGCTTGCGTGTGCGCATTGTCGAGCGCAATGCGGCGCGGTTGCTGGCCGCCGAGCGCGCCCGCACGCAAGCAGAGGAAGATGCCTCGCGACTGCGCGATGAGCTGGCGCACATGTCGCGCTTGTCCACCGCGGGCGAGATGGCCAGTTCTCTGGCGCACGAAGTGAATCAACCACTGGGCGCGATCAGCGCCAACGCCCAAGCAGCGCGCTTGATGGTGGCGCACGGCACCACGGGCGAGTTGGCCGAGGTGTTGAGTGACATTGCTCGTCAAGCCCACCAAGCCAGCGAAGTGGTGCGCCGCTTGCGCAGTTTCTTGCAGAAGCAGACTCGCGAGCGTGTCCCCGTCGAGCTGGAGCCCGTGCTGCGTGATGCCTTGCAGTTGGTGCGCCTGGAACTGCGCGATGCACGCGTGGAACCTACGGTACGCACCCAAGGGCGCACTCCCGCGGTGATGGCTGATGGAGTGCAGTTGCAGCAGGTGATCATCAACCTGTGCAAGAACTCCTGTGAAGCATGTTTGACACGCGGTGGTGGCGGTCAACTGGAATTGACACTCGCCCGTGAGGACAACCTTGCGGTCATCGAAGTCCATGATGATGGCCCCGGCTTGGAGCCCACCGTGGCCGCACGCATGTTCGAGCCCTACGTCAGCACCAAGCGCGATGGCATGGGCCTCGGTCTGGCCATTTGCCGTTCGATCATCGAGTCGCACGGCGGACGCCTGACGCTCGTACCTGCCCGAATGGGCGGCGTCTCGTTCCGGATTGAGCTACCCTTAGACGGTACGATGGTACGCCCCCCCCTATGATCGCACTGCACACCAAGCGTCGTGTCTACTTGGTCGACGATGACGCGGATTTTCGCGCTGCCACGCGACGCCACCTCACGGCGTTGGGCTTTGAAGTCCAGGTCTACTCGTCTGCCGAGGAGTTCCGCGCGACCTTTGATCCTGAGTCCGAAGGCTGTTTGTTGTTGGACCTGCGCATGACGGGACAAAGTGGCTTGGAGATGATGCAGGCTGTGAAGCAGCGCCTGGCTGAAGGCGAAGTCATGCCGCCGGTGGTGTTTTTGACAGGCCACGGCGATGTGCCCACCAGTGTGCTGGCCATGCGCCGCGGTGCCGTGGATTTCCTGCAAAAGCCCGTTGCCGAAGAACAGTTGTTGGCCGCCTTGCAACGTGCCCTGGATCAAGACGCGCTGCAGCGTCAGGAACGCGCGGAAACGCTGGAGCTGCGCGTCCGTCTGGGCACCTTGACCAAGCGCGAGCGCGAGGTCTTGCACGAGATGCTGTCGGGTGCCTTGAACAAGCAGGCGGCGCAAAACCTGCGCATTGCCGAGCGTACGGTGAAGCTGCACCGTGCGAATGTGTTGCTCAAAATGGGGGCGGGGTCGATTGCCGAACTGGTGCGCATGGCCGAGCGGCTTGGCGTGCGCCCCAATGGGGGCTGACGGCTGCCGGCCCTTGACTGGTACTAATGACAGGTGGCGGGGCTTGCGTTTCTGAACTAGGTTTATGGGTCAAGGATCCATGACCATGAGCCGCACCCATTCCGCCCTCCTTCTCGCCACTGCCCTTGGCCTAGCCGCTACCGCCTCGGCGCAGACACCCGTGTTCGTCGCCCTCGGCGCCGGTACGCGCGTGACAGACATCAAGAACACGCCTAACGGCATCGTGGCCGTGGGAACGGACGGGGTCCAAGGCCTGGGCTTCTTGTGGACCCCGAATGGCGGTTTCACCTACATCACCGGCATGGATGTCAGCGTATGGCCCAAGCTGTCGGACGATGGCTTGGTCGTGGGCGCCCAGCAGGCTGGCAATGTCAGCGCGGGGATTTGGACACAAGCCGGAGGTTGGGTGAATGTCCCGGGGCTCGGCGGTCAATCCGGATCGGTGCAGACGGCGTTCTATGACCTGAGCGGCAATGGCGCCGTGGCCGTCGGTTTGAGCTACACGATCGGCAATATCGGTCATGCCTTCCGCTATGAAAGCGGCACGACCATTGATTTGACTCCGCCCTGGAACAACAACCCGAGCCGCGCCAACGCGGTCAATTTTGCTGGCGATGTTGTGGCTGGCTGGCGCGATCAAGGCGTGCGCCAAGGCGTCGTGTGGCAGAACGGTGTGCTGCAGTCGATGACGTACGCGCCCGCAGGCGGCCCGGTGCAGCGCGTGGGCGAAGCCTTGGGTATGAACAGCGCAGGCTCGTACGTGGTGGGCTACAACCTGTACGACGGAGCGACGAACACCGCTGGATGGATTTGGGAGCGCGCGAACAACTCGCTCAAGCTGCTCCCGAACTTGCCGGGCTTCGGCTCACCTTTGCCGACGGATGTCACGGAGGATGGTTCCATCGTGGTCGGTAGCAGTGGCGGCTTCCCCTTTGGCCGCAACGCGATCATCTGGACCGACCGCGTGCCGGAGAATTTCAAGGACTGGTTGCTGGCGCGCGGTGAAACGACCTCGTCGGCCTACACGCAGTTGGGCAACATCACCGCCATTGCGGCGGGTGGACTGGCTTTCTGCGGGTATGGCTCGGGCGCTGGCTTTGGCGAACCTGCCGGTTGGCTGGTGCTGATGCCGGATGCCTTTACGCAAGGCACTGCGTACTGCTCGGGCGATGGCTCGGCTGCCGCTTGCCCGTGTGGCAACAACGGTCTCGCTGGGCGCGGCTGCGCCAACAGCGTGAACCCGGATGGTGCGCGCTTGCGTGGCACCGGTTTCGCCTCCCTGGGCACTGATTCCTTGACGCTGATCGGCGAAGGCATGCCCAACTCCAACGCGCTGTACTTCCAAGGCACAGCCACCACCAGCGCGGGGGCTGGCTTCATCTTCGGCGACGGTTTGCGTTGCGCCGGTGGCACCATCGTGCGTTTGGGCACCAAGACCAACGCCGCGGGCACCTCGCGCTTCCCGCTGGTGGGGGACCAATCGGTGTCTCTCCGCGGTCAGGTGCAGCAACCGAGCAGCCGTTACTACCAGGTCTGGTACCGCAACGCGGCGGCGTACTGCTCGGCGGGCACCTTCAACCTGACCAACGGTCTGGATGTGACTTGGACCCCGTGAGGGTTTGAGTTAGCTCCAGGTCAGTCTCTGGCTAGTCCTCCCGACTGGCACTACCGCATGCCCGTGCGCAGCTCTAGGCTGACGCGGGCATGCGGCCGTTCTGGCGATCCCTAGTGTTCCTGCTGTGCGTAGGCGCGACCATCGCGTGGACGCAGGGACCTCTATGGGGTGAGGCCTTGGTGCCGGTCGATCGGCTGTGGGGCGAAGATCGCGAGCCGCATCACGCCGCTTTGCGCGTCTATGAAGCGTTAGGTCTGGCCGGCACGGATGCGCAGCTCGAGGCTGTGCGGGCCATGGGCCTGCTGTTGGTGTTGGTGCTGGCTTTGGCGGCGGCCTCGGTGGCGCGCCGCGTGTTGCGCCCGTACACCACCGAGTCCGTGGCACAAGCTGCGGGCGAAGCTTCGGCTGTGTACGTCGCAGCCCATCCGTTTGTGGTCGCAGCCGCGGCGCGGCCCAAAGCGCATGCCGACTTGTTGGCCTGTGCGTTGGTGGCCTTGTCGCTGGCGATTCTCTTGCGCGCACGCCAGTTGCGCCGTCCAGTACACTTGACACAAGCGGCCGTGTATGCCGTGGTCGCTGCGGCGCTATCGCCTGTGGCGCGCGTGTTGCCGCTGTTGTACGGACTGTTGGAGTACGGCGCAGGTCCGCGCCCGAGGCCTCTGTGGTCGCGCGTGCGTGCCGCAGGCACAGCGTTCGCCAGTGCAGCCTTGCTCGTGGTGCTGGGCGAGTTCGCGGCCCATGCTCTGAGTCAATCGCTGGGTTGGTCCGAGCAGCGCCTGTGGTCCGGCGGCAGCCTCTTGCGCTGGATCGAAACACTGGGTTTTGTGCTGTTTCCTGCGCATTCCAGCGCCGGTGTCGCAGGTGCCGTCGCGGCTGCCTTGGTGTGGCTCGTTGCCCTGGAACCGCTGCTGCGCGCCGCGCGTTCAGCGCCGCGCTTGTGGGGCAAGCTCGCTCTGGCGGCCTTCCTTACGGTGATCGTGGCCTTGCCGTGGGCTGTGGGTCCGCACGCGGCGGGCCGCGTCGATGGCTCGGAACATTTGCTGGCAGCCGGCGCGGCCACAGCTGTGGCGCTGGCCATTGCGGCAACGGCGATCAGCGGGTTGCGGCGCACTCTGTTGCCTCTGTGTGGTGCGGTGGCTTTGGCCACGCTGGCGCGCGGCGCCACGCTCGACATGGTCGCAGCCGCGCGTGCTGCGGATCAGTTGGGACGCAACTTGGCAGCACAAGGCGCCGGAGTGGCCGAGTTGCTCGTGCTCGAACCACCACGCGAGGCCGCAGGCTTCGCCTTGTGGCGCCACAGTGTGGCCGAGCGTGTCCCTCCCGGCGCGGCGCGCACGCGCATTGTTGAGGAGCGCGCCTTGCCCTGGTTGTGCGCGGGTGAGCGTGGCGCGTTGCTGCGCAAGCAGGGACTCGCCATCAGTCGCACCGGTGAGGAGTCCCTGCGTCTGCCATGGGCCGAAGGACTCGCAGCGGGCGTTGTTTGGCGCAGCGATGGCCGCTCGCCTTTGGTGGACCTTGATCCTTGGCTGGCACAGCGCGTGCGCGTGCTGCCGCTGCCTGGAGTGAGCTTGGACGAAGCCCCCGTCATGGGTTGGCGCGGTGTGGACGAAGGCGGCGCGACAGGGCGCTTGAGCGGTGTGTGGGGCTTGGTCGACGGCGCACCGGTAGCGTTGTTTGACATGGCGCTGCGCCCTGACTGGACTTCGGCGCGCACTGTGCGGCGCGTGTGGTTTGAGGCGCCGCTCACGAGCTTGAAGAGCGTCGAGGTCCAAGCGGCTCCGTTCTACACCTGCTCGGACCCGCGCGTGGAAGGGGACGACTGGGTCATCGATGCTGTCGAGGAAAGTTGGCAGCCCAGCCCAAGCGCTGCGCCCCACAGCCCCGAGACGGTGCTGGTGCGACTGCTGTCGCAGGAAGGTCTCGTGTGGTTCGAGCGCGAGGCACTGCGCGACGCGGCTGGTGTGGGCCCTTGGCGCGTGCGCGGGCTGCAGCGCGACATGGAGCGAGCCGTGCCCGCGGGCGAAGCCTACGACTGGTGGATTGAGCGTATCGTGGGCGCAACTGTGGTAGCAGGGAGTTCCGGCACGGCGCGCAGGTGACTAGAGTGCTGGGCATCATGAGCACGCAACCCTCTACGCAACTCGAGACCTTCCCGAATCCGCGCCCCGGACGCGCGTACGAGATCCGCTACGATTGCCCGGAGTTCACTTGCCTGTGTCCCAAGACAGGTCAGCCCGATTTCGCCACGATTCGCATTCGCTACACGCCGGCGGAGCGCTGCGTCGAGTTGAAGAGTCTGAAGCTGTACCTGTGGAGCTACCGCGATCACGGTGCCTTCCATGAGGCCGTGACGAACAAGATTTTGGATGACCTGGTGGCCGTGACCCAGCCGCAGCGCATGGTGGTCGAGGGCGATTTCTGGGTCCGCGGTGGGATCAAGACGGTGGTCGAGGCGCACTACCCCTGAGTGGACGATTGGGGGGAGGGAACGATTTTTCCTCCTAGGCTTATCGAACTCGATTCTGGGGAGTTCGGCGCGTGGCGCGCCTGCGCGGGGGGTGATACCTTTCGGGTGCTGGGTCTCCGCACGGCCCTCTCCCGCCTATGTACTTCTCTGTCCGCACAGCTGTCGCTTGGGGCGCCTTGCTGGCTTGCCTCGTTCCTAGCCTTCAGGCGCAGGGAGCCGCAGCGCGTCGTCAGGCTAGTGCCTTGGTGCCCTTCGATAATCAGGTCGGTCGCTACCTGAATTTCGAGGTGGGCCAAGTGCAGCCGATGGCCCTCTCGGCGGACGGTACCAAGCTGTATGTGGTCAACACCCAAGGCTGGCGACTCGCCGCTTTGGAGACCGGTTCCCAGCAGATTCTGTGGGAGGCCCCTGTGGGTATCGGGGCCTGCAGCGTGGTCGCGCGCCCGGGTACGGACGAGCTGTGGGTCGTCGATCGCGTGCAGTCGAGCATCAGCATCGTCGACACGAACCTGCAGGCGATCGTGCGCACCATCCGCGTGGGAGCAGAGCCGCACCACCTAGTGTTCTCGCCCACGGGCGATCGAGCTTGGGTGTCCTGTGCGGCCGCAGCCTGCGTCGATGTGATCGAGACAGCTGCGTACGCCAAGCGTGCCAGCATCGCCATTCCCGCCGTGGAGCCGCGCGCTCTTGTGTACGCCGCTGGTCGTGTGTGGGTGGTGCCGTTCCAATCTGGCAACAACACCACGGGCCGCGGTTTGAGCAGCAACCTAGCCTCGACCGTGACGGCTGTGCAGCGCCTCTCGGGCACGCCGGGCGTGTCCAGTTTACCTGACAGGGACTTGCTGGCGATCACACCGGGAGCTACACCCGCAGACGATGCGCTCGATCTGACGCGCACGGTGCGCGGCTTGGGCACGATGCTCTTCAATGCGCATTTGCGTCCCGGCACGACGGAGTTGTGGATTCCGCACACCGAGGCGTTGAACGCCGAGGTGGTGGGGGAAGGCACCTTCATCGGCGGCCAATCCGTGCGCAATCGTCTGGCAGTGGTCGACCTGTCCGGTGCCACGCCCACGCGCTGGCACGACTTGGATGCGTTGGCACCGAGTCCCGATGTGCGCTGCGCACAGCCCACCGGACTGGCCTTCGATAGCGCGCACAACCGCGTCTTCGTCTGTGGCTATGGCTCGGACTTGGTAGCCGTGTTGGGGCTGCAGGCTGGTGGCACGTTGGTGTGGCAGGGCTCTCTGCGCATGCCGCCCAAGCAGACCTACCCGCGTGGCTCTGGTCCGCGCGCGGCGCTCTACGATCCCGTAGACGAGCTCTTGTGGGTCTACAACAAGAACGATGCTTCGGTGACGAAGATCGATGCCGCCGGCCTGCCGCAGGCGCCGAACTTCCACGCCAATGCACCCATCCCTGCGACCATCGGCTTTGAAGCGCGCTCGACAGAGGAGCGTCTGGGCCGGCACTTGTTCACGGATGCGCGCCTCTCGGGCTCGAAGACGACCTCGTGTGCCAGTTGCCATGTCGATGGCCACACGGATGGTCTCTTGTGGGACTTGTCCGATTATCTTGACAGCGAAGGCACCCCGGCCGGTTCGCAGACGTTTGCGCTCGACAACAAGGGCCCGCTCGTCACGCAAAGCACGCGCCGCATGGAGGAGACGGGGCCGTATCACTGGCGCGGTGAAAAGCGCCATCTGAACGACTTCAATGCCTCGTTCATCACGCTGCTGGATCGCACCGTCAACGGACAGAAGGCGCACATCGCCGGCGACTTCCAGTACCTGCGCCACTACATCAATCGCTTGTCGTTGCCCGCGAATCTGCGCCAACAAGCCGACCGCAGCTGGACTAGCGCGCAGCTTGAAGGCGCGCGCTTGTTCTCGCAACGCGTGCTCGACAATGGACGCACCTGTGCTTCTTGCCATGTGTTGCCGCTGGGCACCAATGGGGAAGTGTCCTTGGGTGTGGTCGACGGAGCCTTGCGCTCTGCGGATGTGCCGGCCTTGCGTGGAGTTGGTGACAAGGAGTCCGAGCCGATCCAACTGGGCGGGGCCTTTGCCACACGACCGGAAACAGGCACCGGGCTGATGCATGCGGGCAACTATGCGCGCCTGCAAGACAGCTTTGTGCGCAACGCGCTCAATGTGGGGCCGCACTCGTTCACGCTGTCCGCGGCGGAGGCCGATGCGTTGGCGGAGTTCTTGCGCGCCTACGACACGGGGCTCGCGCCTTCGACCACGTGGCAGACGACGATGCGCGTGGAGAACACACATGCGGTGGTCGTGGGGGACTTGGCCTTCCTCAAGCGCCAGGCCGCGCTCGGGCATTGCGATCTGATTGTCTATCGCTCGCTCGTGGCAACAGCTGCGCCGCGCAGCGGTTGGTACGACCCCGCCACGGACTCGTTCCGCATGTCGTCGGCCGGCGTGCGCATGACGCAGGCCTCGTTTGTGGCTGAGGCACTTGCGGGTTCACCTGTGACGTTCTTGGGCGTGCCCGTGGGCATGGGCCTGACCATGGGCATCGACCGCGATTGTGACCAACTGCTTGACCTTGATGAGGTCGTGCAAGGCACGGATCCGGATGATGTCGATAGCGATGGCGACAAGTTGCCCGATGGTTGGGAGCTGTCGCGTAGCTTGGATCCGCTCTCCTTCGACTTGGTCACGGCCGACACGCAGGCTCCATCATTGTTGGGGCCGGTGCGCGTCAACTACGCCACCACCAACAGCATCAAGTTTGAGTTTGATGCGGATGAGCAGTCGCGCGTGCACGTGTTTGTGAACGGCGGCACGCCGGTGCAGCGTGTGCCGTTGGACCACCACAGCGACACGCGGCACTGGGTGATCCTCAACAACTTGCAGCCCGACACGGCGTATACGGTTGGTCTTGAGTTGCGGGACCCTGCGGGTAACTTGCGCATGGACACCTCGACGGTCTTGCGCACCGCGCCCTTGGCTGCGGGTGAGCCTGCGCGCGTCGATGCGATTGACTTGACCTTGCTGACTGGCAATCCGCCGCGCATGCAGACTGCTGTGCGCCTCAAGCGCGGCGCTGCTCCGGCAGGAGCCGGCTACATCGTGGTGGGGGCCGTGTACCGCAAGGTCGGCACGGCACCGCCTGTGGCCTTGGTCGGTGGCACCAGCACCGTGACCGATGCCGGCGGTGTGGCCCAGTTCCTGTTTGACTTGCCCCCGAATGGCGGCACGGGCACGACTTGGTTCGTGGTGCAGGACATTCGCGTGCCGCAAGGTGCCGCACCGTGGGTCAAAGCCCTCGACCGCGAGTTCTACGACGCACTCACTTGGTGAGCGCTGCGTAGCGCGGCTTGATGATGTCGAAGATGATGCGCACACGCTCGTCGTAGTGAGCGAACGCACTCTTCATGCCGTTGATGGTCACCTTCTCCAGGTCCTTGAGGGTGAAGCCGTAGTGCTGCACTGCGAGCATGTACTCGTCGGTCATGGTCGTGCGGCTCATCAAGCGGTTGTCGGTGTTGAGAGTCACACGGAAGCCGCGCTTGTAGTAGTGGGGGAACGGGTGCTCGGCGAGACTCGCGGCCGCACCGGTGTGCACGTTGGATGACAGGCACACTTCAATGGGAATGCGCTGGTCGAGCACATACTGCGCGAGTGCACCGAGGGATACGACCTCGCCTTGGTGCAGCACCATGTCCTCGATCAAGCGCGTGCCATGCCCGATGCGGTGAGCGCCGCAGTACTGCAACGCTTGCCAGATGCTCTCGGGACCAAAGCTCTCGCCGGCGTGGATGGTGATGTGAAAGTTGGCGCGCTTCGCAAACTGGAAGGCATCCTCATGGTGCTTTGCGGGGTGACCTGCTTCTTCGCCAGCGAGGTCAAAGCCCACGCAGCCGCGCGTGCGCCACGCCACCGCGAGCTCGGCCATTTGGTAGCTGAGCATGGAAGAGAGGTTGCGCATGGCGCACACGATCAGGCCCACATGGATGCCGAAGTCCTTGCGGCCGCGCTCCAGACCGCGACACACCGCAGCCATGACTCCATCCAACCCCAGACCTTGTTGCGTGTGGAAGTGCGGGGCGAAGCGCACTTCGGCATAGACCACGCCATCGCGCGCCATGTCCTCGACGAACTCATACGCCACTCGTTCCAGAGCCTTGGCCGTTTGGAGCAAGGCGATCGTGTGGCGGAACCCTTCTAGGTACAGAGGCAAGGAGCCGCGTGCCGCACCTGCGGCGAACCAATCTGCCAGCGCAGCTTCGTCCTGTGTAGGCAGTTCCGTGTAGCCACACTCGTGCGCCAGTTCGAGCACGGTGCGCGGACGCAAGCCACCGTCGAGGTGCTCGTGCAGCAAGACCTTGGGAGCACGCGCCACCAGCTCGCGCGACAGGGGTGCGCGGGACGGCAGCGAATGGGGCGGCAAGGAGTGGTTCTCAGGCGGCAACCGAGTGTCCATGGATCGAATCTAGGGTCTAGCCGCGCAAGAATCGAGTGCGGTTGACTATCCTCTGCGCCCCGATGGCTACCGAGATCCGCGTCCGTTTCGCCCCGTCCCCGACTGGCAAGCTGCATGTAGGCGGCGCGCGTACGGCCCTGTTCAACTGGGCTTACGCACGCGGCCGCGGCGGCAAGTTCCTTCTACGCATCGAGGACACGGACCCCGAGCGCTCGACCAAGGAGTTCGAGGTTGCGATCCTCGAAGGCTTGCGTTGGCTAGGTCTCGAATGGGATGAGGGCCCGGATGTAGGCGGCCCGCATGCGCCGTACCACCAGAGCCTGCGCATCGAGCGTCACCGCGAGTACGCCCAGCGCTTGGCTGCCATGGGCCGTGCGTACCGGTGCTTTTGCAGTCGTGAACGCTTGGAAGAACTGTCCAAGCAACAAGAAGCCGCCAAAGAGCGTCTCGCCTACGATGGGCTGTGCCGTCGACTGGCCAAAGAAGACAGCGACCGTCGTGCCGCAGCTGGCGAGCCCTTCGTCGTGCGCTTCGCAGTACCCGAGGGCGAGACCCGCTTCCTTGACCATGTGCGCGGCGACTGCGTCTTCCAGAATGCCGAGGTGGAAGACTGGGTCATGGTGCGCAGCGATGGCAATCCGACCTACAACTTTGTCGTGGTGTGCGATGACATCGACATGCGCATCACGCATGTCTTCCGCGGTGAAGAGCACCTGGTCAACACGCCCAAGCAAGTGCTGTTGTACAGGGCTTTTGACGCGCAGGTGCCGGAGTTCGGTCACTTGCCGCTGATGTTGGGCACCGACAAGAAGAAGCTTTCGAAGCGCACCGGCGACACGGCCTTGCAGGACTATCGCGACAAGGGCTTCCCCAAGGCCGCGATCGTGAACTTCTTGTGCTTGCAAGGCTGGGCCATTGACGGCGAACGCGTGGTGTTCAGCGTCGATGAGTTGGTCCAGCGCTTCGACATCAAGGATGTGCAGAAGGCCGGCGCGGTCTTTGACATCGACAAGTTCGTGTGGATGGCGGGTGAGTACATCCGTCACGAGCCGCTCGAGGTCTTGGCGGCGAACTGCGCGCCGTTTGTGCTGCGTGCGGGCCTCATGACTGCCGCGGACATGGACGCGCGCCGGGAATGGTGGTTGTCGATTGTCACTGCCGAGCGCGAGCGCTTGCGCACCTACGCTGACATCGTGGGACGCATGCAGTACCTGTTCAGCACGGACAGCGGCTTGGCTTGGGACGAAGCGGCTGTGGTTGCCGCACGCAAGCACGAGAATCGCGTCGTGACGTTGCAAGCCTTCCATGCGTGGCTTCAAGCGCGCGTGCAGGCGGCGGGGATGAGCTACGATCCCGCGCAAACACGCGATGCAGCCAAAGCGTGGGTGACCAGCAACGGCTGGAAGATCCCGCAACTCTTCCAACCCTTGCGTCTGGCGCTCAGCGGGCAGATGGGCGGGCCGGATGTGTTCGACATGATCGCCTGGCTGGGCGTGGAGCGCGCTTTGGTGCGCATCGACGACGCGGCCAAGCGTTTGGTCTAGCCCCTACAGTTTGCTGCGCGATCTGCCGATGTGGCCAAGATGGCCACCCCGGCCCCCATGGTCGCGCTGGACTGTGATCTAGCCGTGCAAGCCACGCGTGCGTGGCTTGCAGGTCGAGCGTTGCCTTGCGAGCGCGGTGCTTGGAGCGCCCATCTGCGCGCCTGTACCGAGTGCGAGGCCGACATGCGCGGCAGGGCGCAACTTGCTGCAGTGTCCAGCATGCCTGCGCCTGCGTCTGCTTCCAGCGGCTGGACGTGGTGGCCTAGTCTGCCGAACTCCAAGCGCCGACTGCTGAGCTTCTTGTTGGTGTGCGCTGCTCTGCTGTGGCTGCTGCACCGTGTGTCGCACGGCACGCGCGTGGTGGATGTGCTGGGCACGGCACTCGCTTACGATGCACACGGTGGCGTGTCCCGTCAGGCCGAATGGGCCGAAGGTGCGCCCTTGGAGGCCGGCACCATCGTGGTGCTGGAGGATGGCTCACGCTTGCGCTTGCGCTGTGCCGAGCTCGAGCTTTGGGTGCTCGGGCCTGCGCGCGTGCGAGCGCACGACCAGCGCGTGGACTTGTTGGCCGGCCTAGCTCTCGTTCGGGGTTCAGGCACTTTGGGTACGTCGCGAGGGGCTCTGCACTTGGGGCCGGCGACTGAGTTGATCGCACGTGAGTCGCGCAGCGGCTTGTGGCTGGCCTGTGCCGAGGGCCAGGCCAGCTTGCGTGGCGCCCTGCAGGCCGAGCTAGAGTCAGGCCAAGAGTTGCATTCCGACCGCTAGACTGCGTGCCATGCACGTGGCCAGTCATGAGAAGCAGCCGGATGTACGCGTAGTACCGCGGCGCTTTGGTCGTGCGCGCCTGGCGCTCTTTCGCACGGTCGAGCGCTGCAGTGCATTCATGGGCGGGCGTGCTTGGTACCGCGCACAGTACTTGCGCGCCGGACGCTTTGTGGTGCGCGAGGAACGCATCGTCGTGCCGCACCTTCCACCGGACTTGGACGGCTACACCATCGCGCAGCTGTCCGATCTGCACGCAGGGCGTTTCTTGGGAGCCGGCGACTTGCAGGCCGTGATCGAGGCTGTGCACGCGTGCCAACCGCAGGCCATCGCGCTGACCGGCGACTACATCACGCACCGCATCGAGGAAGCCTTCGAGTTGGTACATGACTTGGGTCAGCTGCAGGCTCGCGATGGCGTGTACGCCGTCTTTGGCAATCACGACTACAAGGAGCGCCGCGAGCGCGAGCTGATCGAGCGTCTGGCGGTGCATGGTGTGCGTTTCTTGCGCAATGACGCCGCGCGCATCGCCGTGGGCCAAGCCACCATCGCGTTCACGGGCTTGGAGGACTTGGAGGAGGGCAAGATTGTCGATGTGGAGGCTGCGCGACGCACGCTGCTGCCCACCGACATCGAGGTCTGTCTGTGCCACAATCCCGCCGGCGCACGACGCCTCGCACGTGCCGGTTGCGCCGTGATTCTGTCGGGCCACACGCATGGCACCCAAGTCGATTTGCCCTTCCTGCGCCGCTTGGGGCCCAAGCATCCCGGCGTGCGCGTGCAGTTGGGCCCGACCGTCCTTGTCGTCTCGCGTGGGCTGGGTGTGGTGGGCATTCCTTGGCGCGTGGGGGCTCCTAGTGAAGTCGTTGTGACACGCTTGTGTGCTGCATGAGTGGAGCCTTGGCCTTGCGCTCGGGTGTCGTCTGGGTGGCGCGTGAGCGTCGCGCCGGTCATGTGCGTGCCTACGATCTGGATGGCCGGCCCGTGTCAGGAGAACTTGTCGTCCCACCCCTGAACGCGACGCGTACCCACATCACAGGTCTCGCGGTCGACGCGGACCGTCGTTTGTTGGTTGCCGATGGTGCTGCGAGCAGTGTTCGCGTCTACAGCGCGTTTGGTGTCGAGCAACCGCAGAGCTTCTCAGGTTCCAGTGCCCATCTGGATGCTCACGCTCAGCTCGGTGTCCCCGTGGATGTGGCGGTCGATGGTGTCGAGTCGGATACGCGTGTGCTGATCGCTTCCGAGGGCGAGCGGCGGCATGCCTTGCACATGTGCGATCGCTCCGGTGCATGGCGCATGTCTTTGCGTCCGTTGGGCGACCCGATGGGCGTGTTCCACCACCTGCGCAAAGTGGGCTTGCGCGATCGTCTGGCCGTGGCATTGGAGTCCGGCAAGCAGCGCGTGCAGGTCTTTCGCGATGGTGAGTTCCATTTTGCGTTCCATGTGCCCGCTGCGCGCGGCTGTCCACAGCACCCCGTGGCCGTGGAGCCACTCTTGGATGGGCGTTACCTCGTGCTGTTACGCGGAGAACAGCACTCTTCACTCGTCCTGATCGATCGCGGCGGTACGCTCCAGCGCCTGTTGTCGAACGACGGCGAGGTGGAGGCTGCAGTGGACCTCGTCGTGGAAGAGGCCGCCAACGAACGCGCGAGCCGCATCGCTGTCTTGGATCGCGATGGTGATCGTGTACAAGTCTGGACACTGCAGGGGACTTGCTTGGGCGAGTTCGTAGATCTCACATGACGCAACTGACGGCTGCCATCGATCTGGGTACGAACACTGCGCTGCTTTTGGTGGCGCGGCGGACGAGCGCCGGTGGCTTGGAGGTTGTGGAGGAACTGTGCCGCACTCCGCGCTTGGGCAGCGGGCTGGCGCGTCGCACGACCTTGGATCCCGAGGCCTGTGCGCGTGCGCAAGCTGTGTTGCAGGAGTACCGCGCTCGTCTAGCCGCCTTGGGTGTGGACCTGTCGCGTGTGCGAGCGGTGGGCACTGCTTGTTTGCGTCGTGCGACGGATGGCGCCGCATGGGCTCAGCACATGCGCACCGTGACAGGCGTGCCGTTGGAAGTGCTGTCGGAAGAGGATGAAGCGCGTCTCTCGGCCTTGGCTGTGTCGGCCGAAGGAGTCGGGCCTGAAGCAGTCGTCATCGATGTAGGTGGTGGCAGCACCGAGGTGGGCTGCGAAGCCCTCGACCTGCGCCAATCGCGCCCCATGGGTGCGGTGGTGTTGACCGAAACCTTTCTAGGCGCCGAGCCGCTCCAGCCCGGTGGCTATCCAGCGTTGTGGGCGCACGCCCAAGCGCAAGCTGCGCACTTCCCGCGTGGCATCGCCGCCGGACGACCTGTAGTGGCCGTGGGGGGCACGGGTGTCAACCTTGCTTGTCTGCAAGCAAAGTTGACACGCTTCGATCCTCACGCCGTCGAGGGCGCAGAGCTCGACGCGCATAGCGTGGCAGCGCTGGCCCGCGACTTGGCCTCTCTGTCGCTGGACGAACGGCGCGCATTACCGATCGAAGCCGAGCGGGTCGAGGTGCTGCCCGCAGGCCTTGCTTGCCTGGCGGCGACCTTGGAACAACTTTCCGCCTCCCGTTTCCGGATCACGGGCCGGGGCCTGCGCTACGGGGTCATCCGCGATCTGTGGAAGTCTTTACCGGCCTAGACGACGCAAAATCCTCCTCCCTGCGTTCGGATCGCGGCCCAAGACCGCTCCTTGTGGCGTGCAGCACACCCCGGGAATGGCAAGCGATGGTAGTCTTGGACACAGCGCCATGGAGCGTGCCATGCATCCCTTCTGGACTCTGGTGTTGCTCGTCTGCTTCGCCGCGTGTGGCGGAGGCAGTGACAGCTCGTCCTCGCAGTTGGATTCCTACGAGACTCCGGGCTTGCCCGGGCAGGTAGACGAGAAGCCGCTGCCGGACGCGGACTTCGCGGAGCTCGATGTGCAGACGATGCTGGCTCCGGCTTTGCGCTTTCGCGCGCGCTTGCTGCCCGGATATCCCGGTGTGTACGAGTATGTGCTGACGAACACTGGCTCAGGCTATGTCGAGCGCTTCCTTATCCAGCCGGCCACGGGATTCGCTGGGCCGCGTCCGTTGCTGGTTGTGTTCCACAAGTACAGCGCTTCGCATGCCGACTTGTTGAACACGGGCTTCTTGGCCGAAAGCGCCGCGCGTGGCTGGCACGTCATGTGCCCGCTCGGTGCGCGCGGCAAGCACTACGGCAACTTGGAGAGCCAGATCAACACGCAGGCCGCGATCGAGTTGGCCACGACGCAGTTCGCGGTGGATACCAGCCGCGTCTACGGTGTGGGCTTCTCCATGGGTGGCGGCGCGGGTGCGAACTACGCGGCGCGTCATGTGAATCCGGAGCGCATCATGTTCGCGGCCTTCGTCAACCACACCGGCACGGTGTCCTTGCAAAACGAATGGACGCGTGCAGTAGACGATACGGATGCGGACGACAACCAGCCCTTCCCGGGCAACAACTTGGAAGCCCCGGACTTGTTGGAGAGCTACTTCGGTGGCACGCCGGCAGCGCGTCCGTTCCAGTACGCCCGCTGCAGCACCATCGAGACCGACAGCACGACCAGCTTCGTGCTGCCTAGCTATGACTTTGCGCGCAACCTGGCGCACATCCCGACGTTGACTTGGCGTATCACGAACGAGCCGGTTGAGACCCAGTACCTTGCGCAACAGACGCAGCTCTTCCACACCGTGGTCGCAGCCCGCAGCCCGGCCGCCGTAGAGCAAGTTGTGCCTGGTACCGAACACCGCTGGGGCACGCTGAATCCGACCCAAGCCTGCGCCTTCCTCGCGCTGCACACGCTCCAACTGCCGACCTCGGGTGACCTGCTGGCCGACGAAGATGGCCG
>CAIKQM010000183.1 GCA_903829565.1 uncultured Planctomycetota bacterium | reverse complement strand
CTCCAAGCCATGGACGGCGTCAAAGCGGCCGGCGATCACGCGACCGTTGCGCGTCTCAATCACGAGATTGATCCCGTGCGGGGCTAGGTGAAGCGAGGTCATGACGCGAGTGTACCCTGCACGGATCGCTCAGCGGCAGGGGACATCGGCGGAGTTACGGCTCCGTAGCGGCAAGCGGCGGAAGGGGCCTGCCAGAGGTCTCTAGACGGGTGGCACGCTAATTGACAGCCTCTGCGTCTAGCCCACGGGTCGGTCGGCCGACCGGATCCAGCCACGGAAAGGCCAATCATGCTGCTCGCCTACGCCCTAACTCTTTTACTGCAAGCACCTTACTATGGAAACGGTGTAGCCCCCGGCCAGTCGACCAGCCAGCGCCCGGCGCCTAACTACAACGGTCCGGGCGATACGGCGCCGGCGCCTGCCACGCCTGGTGCCCGGCCCGGCCCGGGTCCTGGAGCGGGCGCGCCGTCCACGGGGCGGCCGACGGGTTCGGGGTCGCAGCCGGGGCCTGCGACCGGGGCACCCGCACCGGGGGCGCCGCGCACCGCTACTTTGGCGATGACGAGCGACGACGGGTGGTGGTTGTGGTGGGAGTACAACAAGACCGAGTTCCTGAAGCCCAAGCGCCGGCCCTTGTCGGACTTGGTCCTGTCGCTTGAGGGCGACGAGGCGCTGCGCCAGCGACTGGAGCGCGCGCGCTTGATGCTGACCGGCTTGGGCGAGACGGCGAGCCGCGATGACAGCGCGGTGGTGCGTGCCGCGGCGGTCATCAGCCTGGGCCGTGTGGGGCAAGAAGCGGCCATGGATGATCTGACCAAGGCGCTGCAGGACCCGCACCAAGATGTGCGCCATGCGGCGATCTTGGCCTTGGGCGCGAACGGCGGAGAGGCCGCGCAGGCAGTGCTTGTGGCCTTGGCACGCACCGGCATGTACGGCGAGAAGGGCGAGCGTGTGTCGCCCTACGCGCGTCCTTTGGCGCTTGTGGCGCTTGGGCTTGGTCGCCGCGCGGGCTTTGGCGAGGAGGCGACGGATGTAGCTCTGGAGGTTTGCAAGAAGCGCGATGGTGCCGATCGTGATCATTTGGCATCAGCATTGTTCTTGCACCACGCCTTGGCACCCGATGCGCGCATCCAAACGCTGGCTCTCGCGGTCGCCAAGGATGAGCGCGAAGCCCCGGCAGTGCGTTGCCGTGCGATCGAGGCGTTGCGCGGTACGGATGAGCCCTTGATCATCGAAGCGCTGGAGAAGCTCTCAGGCGAAGGTCGCTTGGATGTGCGCCGTTCAGCGGCGATGGCTTTGGCGACTTGTGAGGGCATCAAGGCGTTCAGTGCTTTGAACCGCGCGCTGGAGGCCGAAAAAGAGCCGCTGACGCGCGGTCTCATCTTGGCGTCGATGGCGCGCCGGTCAGAGCCGGGCGTGTCGCAGTTGTTGAGCGAGTACTTGGCCGCGACGCAGACCAATCAACGCGCCTGGGCTGCTTTGGCCTTAGGTATTCACGCGCGCAGCCACGAAGTCGATCGCGAGCAAGGTGAGCGCGTGCGCGCTGCCTTACGCGCCTTGCGCGCCACTGAAAAGGATGACTACACCTTGGCGGCACTCGACTTGGCCGCGGGCTTGGTGCGCGACGATGCACAGCGCGCCGCCGTGATGGAGGCGGCGGCGAAGGGCCAGTCGCCCCAGCGACGTGCCTATGCGATGACGGCCCTGTCGCTGTACGGGGATGCGCAGGCTTTGGATCGCTTGGCTGAGCGCATCAGCGTCGAGTTGGATCCACTGGCCTGTGTGATCGGGGCGACAGGCTTGGCGGTGCATGGCCGTCCAGGCGATGCGCAGACACTGGCCAGCATGTTGGCGCGCACGGGTGCCAGCGAGGTGCAAGCACAAGCTGCGGCGGCGTTGGGTTTGCACGGCACGACCGTGTCGCTTGATGCGCTCTTGGCCGCGTCGATGGACACCAAGGGCGATCGCTCGGTACGCGCGGCTGCATTGCAGGGGCTGGGCTTCCTCTTGACGCGGCCGAGTGCCTTGGCCTTCACGGATGTGTCGCGTCAAGCAAACTATACAGTCATGCCGGAGTGGGTTGCGCCGCTCTTCGCGAGCACCTTGTAGAGCGGTCAGGCCGGAACGATGCGCGTGCCCAGCAACTTGTCCACTGCGGTGGATGAGGTGCGCGCGCCCGCAAACACCAGCGCGGTCAAGCATGCGGCAGCAGTAGTGGCTGCCAGCGCCCAGCCAAGCCACGCGTGACCGCTGCTGACGAGCCATGTGGCGCCCATTAAGCCCACGACGGGCAAGCTGCCACCCAGGGCGCAACGCAGCGCGCATAGCCAGCGTGCCGCAGGACGGCCACGACGATCACGCAACCGCAGCCCGAAGATCCAGTAGCTCAGACCACCGCGCGTGATGAGCGCACTCAGCGCGGAGGCCATTGTCCACAGCAGCAGGCACACCGCGAACAAGGCCGGTACCACAGCCGGTTGGTTGAGCAGCGCTAGCTCGTCTTTCGCGATGGGGTCCAGCGTGGGGTGTGTGGCCTGAAAGCGTTGGTGTGCGCTCTGGATGCGCTCGCGAGTGGGGTTGGCTGCTTCTGGGTGACGGCTCAACCACGCATCGGTGAGCTCGTGGGCTTGTGCGCGCAGCGTGTCATCCCAGAAAAGCGCGCGATTCCATGGTGATTCCACGGCTTCGGCGATCAAGAGCTGGCGATCTTCGACTTCTACAGCCGTCAGCGTGGCTGCTTGATCGCGCAGCTCTCGCACGGCGATCTGGGCCCTCAATCCCAGCGAGCTGCCAGCGGTGAACATCACGGCAAAGCTGGCAGCGATAGCCAGCAGGCTCAGACCCGCTACAGGGACGATCGTCCCCAACAACAGCTGGAGCACGCGTGCGCGCACGCTGGGGCGTTGTGCACCGTCGAGGGCGCGCACCAGGCTTGCGCGTGCGGTATGCAGCGTGCGCTGTGAAGGTTGTGGCTCCAACAGCGCACGCACCGCCGGTTCGGCGTGCATGGGCAGGTCTACAGGCAGATGTTGGTTCGCTTGGTCCCCGAGGTAGATCAAGCGCAGGGACGCGCTGAGAGGATCCTGTGCTGCGGGCATCGTCTCCTGCGTCGCAGGCACAACGGACGCATCCAACACGCGCAAGTTTCCTTGACGGTCCAGCCACAGGCGCTGGGGGGTCATGTTCGTTGCTTGAGTCTCGGCCGCTCCTGCCAGCGTCTCGTCGATCAGTTGCAACGCCAGCCGCGAGCGTTGCGTCCAGTCGCGTTGCGCAAGCCACGGTAAAGCATGCATGACAGCACTGCCGCCGGGCGCCTCGTAGACGTCATAACGGTCGTCTCCCGCGGTGAGCGTGTCCAACCAACGCAACCGCGCAGGGCGTGCTTGGCTGCGCCGTTGCGTGCTCAGATCCGGAGGTGAGTTGCGCACCATCCACACATCACGCCCGAGCTCCTCATCACGGGCCTCCAAGATATGAGGCTGGCCTTGCACACAGCCTTGCACCACATAGGCACCCAGCAGGCCAGGTGCGGCACAGTCCATCACCTCTTGGCGCGGCACCGAATGAGGCACGGTGCGCAGCAAGGGCGGCCGAATCTGGTCGGTGCGCGTGCGCGACCAGCGTTCGTGACGACCGCGCCAGCCGTTGTGAGCGCGTGCGGGTTGGAAGAGGACAAGCCACCACACGAGCTGCGCAAGCGCGCTCATGGTCCACACCCCGAAGGACTCCAAGCCGCTGAGGCCGCTGATCAGGCCGACCAGCGCACTCGGTGTGAAGAACAGCAATGCGCGCACGTACGCGCCGCGATACGACGGTTGGCGCGTGTGGAAGTCGACCACACGCGAGCCCACGATCCAGCGGCCCACGGTCAGGCCACCGGCGCCTTCGAGTGTGCCGTAGTACACCAGCGTTGGGCCCAGACTCAGCACCGTCTGGAAGGCCAGAGCCCAACGGCTGTTGTCGTCGTACAGCGCTTGGAAGACACCCGGCAGCAAGCGTTCGGCCGAGAGCCCGACCAAGATGCCAATCAAGCCGAGCACGGCTTGGTCGACGAGGTACGCGCCCACGCGACCGGCCAGGTGCTCGGTCAGCAGCCAGTAGCAGGTGACCTCGCGGTCGTCGTTCATGCGAAAGCGCGGGTACTCTTGAACAAAAGTGCCCCACTCACGCTGCCTGCCCAGCTGCAAAAGCCAGTCGTTTCTGAGGCGGTCTTCGGCATAGGT
>CAIKQM010000182.1 GCA_903829565.1 uncultured Planctomycetota bacterium | reverse complement strand
CCGAGCGCCTGTCGCGGGTGGAGCTGGCGGAGCGCGTGTTGCTTGCAGCCGACGTGGACCCTAGCTGCTTGGTGCGCACCACCCGCGCAGCTGCAGGCATGGCCGATCGCCCTGCTGATTGCTCGTTGGACTCCGCTCGCGCCTGCGAGCACTTGCCGTGGCTCGCCGCCGCCCGCGTGCCTTGACTCCTCATGTCTAGTGCTTGACCCCGTGCGCGCGCACGGTTGAAGTGGTCGCGCTATGGAGCTCTCCACGCGCTACACGCCCGCTGAATTTGAGGCCGATACCTATCGTCAATGGGAGGCCTCGGGTGGCTTCACACCAGGCCCCAAGAAGGCCGGTGAGCGCACCTTCACCATCATGATCCCGCCGCCGAATGTGACCGGCGTGTTGCACATGGGGCATGCGCTGAACGGCACGATCCAAGACATCGTGATTCGTCACAAGCGCATGAGCGGCTACACCGCTCTGTGGGTGCCGGGTACGGACCATGCAGGCATCGCGACGCAAGCAGTCGTCGAGCGCAAGCTCTATGAGGAGCAGAAGCTGACGCGCATGGATCTCGGGCGCGATGCGTTCCTCAAGAAGGTCTGGGAGTGGAAGGAACAGCACGGTTCCTACATCCTCGAGCAGTATCGTCGCTTGGGGGCTTCGTGCGATTGGACGCGCACCAAGTTCACGATGGATGCGGACTTGTCGCGTGCCGTGCGCGAGAGCTTCGTGCGTTTGTGGGAGAAAGGCCTGATCTACCGCGGTGCGCGCATCGTCAACTGGGACTGCGTGCTGATGACAGCCGTCTCGGATGATGAGATCGACTACGAGACGCGCAAGGACAAGCTGTACGAGCTGCGCTACCCGGTGAAAGGCCGTGATGGCGAGTATGTGACTGTGGCCACTACGCGCCCCGAGACGATGTTCGGCGATACCGCTGTGGCGGTGAACCCGAACGACGAGCGCTGGAAGCACTTGCATGGCGCGACGTTGGTGCTGCCGTTGGTCGGGCGCGACATCCCGATCATCTTGGATGAACAAGTGGAGACGGACTTTGGCACCGGTGCGGTCAAGGTCACGCCGGCGCACGATCCGGCTGACTGGGAGCGCGGCACACGCTTCAAGCTGCCGATGGTGCACATCTATGAGAAGGATGGTCGCCTCAACGCAGCAGGCGGTGAGTACGCCGGCATGCCGCGCGAGAAGGCGCGCGAAGCCGTGGCCAAGAAGCTGGACGAGCTGGGTTTGCTCGGAAAAGTGGCCGATTACACGCACAATGTCGCCATTTCGGATCGCTCGAAGAGCGTGATCGAGCCGCTGGTCTCCGAGCAGTGGTTCGTGAAGATGGAGCCGCTCGCCAAGCCGGCGATTGCTGCGGTGAAGAACGGCGCGTTGCGCTTCCGTCCCGAGCGCTGGACCAAGGTCTATCTCGATTGGCTCGAGAATGTCCACGACTGGTGCATCAGTCGCCAGCTGTGGTGGGGGCATCAAATCCCCGTGTGGTACGACGAAGACGGCGTGCCCGTGGCGTCGCGCGAGGATCTGGCGGTGGGTGCGCCGCACCCGACCACGGGCAAGCCGATCGTGCGTCAGGATCCCGATGTGCTCGACACATGGGCCTCAAGCTGGTTGTGGCCGTTCGCCACGTTGGGCTGGCCGGATACGACCGAGGATCTCGTGCGTTTCTATCCGACGCAGTTCCTCTCGACGGCGCGCGAGATCATCTACTTGTGGGTCGCGCGCATGATCATGGCGGGCTACGAGTTCGTCGATCAAGTGCCGTGGGAGCAGCGTTGCGCCTTTGATGTCTGCAATGTGCACGCGACCGTGCTCGACGGCAAAGGCCGCCGCATGAGCAAGTCGGCGGGCAATGGCATCGACCCGATCGAGATGATCGAGAAGTACGGCGCCGACGCGGTGCGCTACAGCCTCGTGTTGCTGACCAAGGAAGGTCAGGATGTGAAGCTGTCGCCTGATCGCTTCGAGCAGGGCTATCGCTTCAGCAACAAGGTCTGGAACGCAGCGCGTTTTGTGCTGTTGAACCTAGCTGGTGAGCGTCTTGATCCTGTGTCCGCGCAGGGCAAAGCCGCCTTGGCGATGGAGGATCGTTGGATCCTGTCGCGCCTGGCCCAGACACGGACCGAGGTGTCCAGTGCGCTTGACGAGTACCGCATGAACGATGCAGCCATGACGCTGTACCGGTTTGTGTGGAACGACTTCTGCGACTGGTATGTGGAGATCGTCAAGTCGCGCTTTGGTGACCAAGGCGCGTCGGGTGCTGTGGCGCGCGGCACGCTTGTGCGCGTGTTGCAGGACACGCTGGCGCTCTTGCATCCGTTCACCCCGTACATGACCGAGGTGTTGTGGAAGGCCTTGCACGAGGCCTTGGGCACAACGGCGCCGATGCTGATGAACAGCACATGGCCCGATGGCGCGAACTTGGTGGTGGACCAAGTCGCCGAGCACGAGATGCAGGTGTTGCAGGATCTCGTCGGTGCGGTGCGCCAGATCCGCAACTTGGCGGGCTTGGCCGAGCGCGCCAAGTTGCCGGCGATGGTGGCGGCTGAGAAGGACGCCGTGCGTTCCATCCTCAGCCGTTATGCAGCGACGGCGCAGGCGCTTGCGCACCTGGAAAGCATGCAGGTCGAGGCGCGCACCACGCGTCCGGCGAACTCCGCGGTGTCGGTGGTCGGCGGCGTCGAGGTCATCGTTCCGCTGGGTGAAAGCGTGGACCTTGCCAAGCTGAAAGACCAACTCTTGCGCCGCGCCGACAAGGTCAAGATGGGCATCAAGAGCTGTGAGTCCGAGCTCAACAACGCCGCGTTCATCGAGCGCGCCGACCCCGAGGTCGTCGTGGAGGAGCGCACGCGCCTCACCGAGATGCAAGCCGAACTGGCGATGCTCGAGAAGAACGCCGCCGGCTTCTGACCCGGCGCGTTCTGATCCTGCGCAGGGTTAGGCCTGATCGGCGGCCTTCTTGGCCGCCGCTTCGGCGCGCGCGGCGGCGGGGGCTTTGAGCCACGCGTCGCCGTGTTCGCCGAGGAGGATGAGGAACTGGTCGAGCACATCGGGGTCGAACATCTTGGCACGTTGTTCGGCGAAGAAGTCCAGCACCTTGGGTAGCTCCCAGCCTTCCTTGTAGGAGCGTTTGGTGGCCAGCGAATCGAAGACCTCGACGACGCACAGGATGCGTCCGGGCAGTGAGATCTCCTCACCCTTGATCTTCTTCGGATAGCCCGTGCCGTCCCAGCGCTCATGGTGCTCGGCCACGTACTGGCAGACCTCTTTGAGCATCGGGTGCGTGCCGAGCTTGCGCGCACCGAGCAACGGGTGCTTCTTGACCTCTTCGTACTCCGCGGGCGTCAGCGGTCCGTTCTTCGTCAAGAAGGTCAAGTCATCGAGGTAGATCTTGCCGTAGTCATGCGCGATGCCCGCCAACTCGAGCCGCTCGCGCGAGCGGTCCTCGACACCCATCTTCTGGGCCAACATGCGGCAGTACTTGCGCGTGCGCGCACCATGTCCAGCGGTGTAGGGATCCACGCGCTCGATCGTGTGCGCCACCATCGAAGTCAAGATCCCGGCCAAGTCTGCAAAGCCAAGCGTCGCTTCGCCGATCTTCTGCTCTTCCATCACGCGCGACAACGTCGCCGCCAAGTGCACCGGATCTACCGGCTTCTGTAGATAGTCCGCGGCGCCCTTCTTGATCGCCGCCACTGCGGCGGGGATCTCGGCGCGCCCCGTCATCATCAACACGCCCGCATGCGGCTGCAGCTCGCGCGTAGCGCCCAGCACCTCCCGCCCGTCCTCGCGGCCATCGAAGAGCACATCCGTGACCACCGCATCGTAGTGCAGCGCTTGCAGCAACTTGGTCGCATCCGCGAGGTTGGTGGCGATGGTCGTGTCGAACCCCTGCGCCTCCAAAACGGCGCCCAGAAGTTCCACGAGCTTGCGCTCATCATCGACCAGCAGGACCGAGGGGCGCCGCTCAGGCGCTGCGTGCATAGCTGCTTCGCTCATGTTCGAATCGGGCTCCATAGACTGGTGTACAGGATGGGAAGGGTGCCGCAAGAGGGAAAAAGGGCGCAGGCACGCTATCCTGCCTAGTTCATGGACCAGCACCTGCGTGTCGAACTGGATGGCAGCACCCGCAACCGGCGGCTTGACCATGTCCTCTGCGAGCATCTGCCCGAGTGGTCGCGCACCCGCGTCCAGAGCTTGATCAAGGCGGGGCATGTGCGTCTGGGCGGGACGACCGTCAAGAAGCCTGGACTGGTGATCCTGGAGCCGGGGCTGTTGGAAGTCGAGCTGCTTGAGGAGCGCCAAGAGGTCGCGCCCGAGTTGGCGGCAGGCCTGCGCATCGTCTACGAGGATGCGCACCTGTTGGTGGTCAACAAGCCCGCTGGCGTGCTGACGCACACGAACTCGCCCACCGGCGAACAAGGCGTGGCCGAGTTGCTGGCCGAACGCTACGGACCCTTCCCGAGCCTCTCGGATGAAGGCGAGCGCCGCGCGGGGGTCGCGCATCGCTTGGACCGCGATACCTCAGGGCTGTTGGTGCTAGGCCGCAGCGTCGCAGCCTTGGAGCGCTTGAAGGAGATGTTCGCCGAGCGCGAAGTGGAGAAGGTCTACCTCGCCCTGTGTCACGGCGTGGCGCGCTTTGATTCGGAGTGGATCGAAGCGGAGCTGGGACGCACCGAGAAGGCTCGCGACAAGATCAGCGTGGTGCCGCCGGGCGAAGGTCGTGCCGCCTCGACCTTCTACCAGGTGCTCGAGCGTCACAACGCCACGACCTACATGGAAGTCCGGCCGAAAACGGGCCGCACGCATCAAGTGCGCGTGCACATGGCTCATGCAGGTTTGCCGCTGGTGGGCGACGAGGTGTACAAGCCGCGTGGTCGCGCCTTGACGGCCTTGCCCGCGGGCGCGCCGCGCTTGGGCCGTCACGCGTTGCACGCTGCACGCCTGACCTTCCCGCATCCCATCGAAGGGCATGTGCTGTCCTTCGAAGCACCCTTGCCTGCTGACATGCAGGTGTTGCTGGACTTTGTACGCAAAGACTTGGCAGGTACAGCTCAATGACTAGCCCGACTCACTCCGAGGGCGCGCCGCGTGCGCGCGGTCGCGATGCTTGGCTGCAAGATACGTGGGCTAAATCGCTGAAAAAGAGCCCCGAGCGTCAAGCACGCTTTACAACGCCTTCGGGGATCGAGCTGGCTCCGTGCTATGGCGATGCCGCCGATGGAGGCATGCCTGGTGAGTATCCCTACACGCGCGGCGTGCGCCCCACCATGTACCGCGCGCAGTTCTGGACCATGCGGCAGTACGCGGGCTTCGGCTCGGCGCGCGACACGAATGTGCGTTTCAAGATGTTGCTCGCCTCAGGGCAGACGGGCCTGTCCACTGCTTTTGACTTGCCGACGCAGATCGGTCACGACTCGGATTCAGGCCTTGGCAAGAGCGAAGTAGGCCGCGTCGGCGTGCCGATCAATTCCGTAGAGGACATGGAGCGTCTGCTGGCGGACTTGCCGCTGGACGAGGTCTCCACCTCGATGACCATCAACGCAACGGCCACCATCTTGCTGGCGAACTACTGCGCCGTTGCCAAGCGTCGCGGCGTGCCCTTGAGCAAGCTGCGCGGCACGGTGCAGAACGACATCTTGAAGGAGTACGCCGCGCGCGGGAACTATCGTTTCCCCGCGGGGCCTTCGATGCGTTTGACCACCGACTTGATGGCGTGGTGCGCGCAAGAAGTTCCGCAATGGAACACCATCTCGATCAGCGGCTATCACATTCGTGAAGCAGGCTCGAGCGCTGCGCAAGAGCTGGCCTTCACCCTCGGTCATGGTCGCGCCTACGCACGCGCGGCCATCGAAGCCGGTCTGGCGGTGGATGAGTTCGCACCGCGTTTGTCCTTCTTCTTCAACGCGCACAATCACCTCTTCGAAGAGGTCGCCAAGTTCCGCGCCGCGCGCCGCATGTGGGCGCGCATCATGCGCGAGGAGTTCGGTGCGCGCGACGACAAGAGCTGGATGCTGCGCTTCCATACGCAGACCGCCGGCTCGATGCTGACCTCGCAGCAACCCGATGCCAACGTGGTGCGCGTCACGGTTCAGGCCTTGGCCGCCATCCTTGGCGGCACGCAATCGTTGCACACCAACAGCATGGACGAAGCGCTGTCGCTACCGACCGAACGCTCGGCCCGTTTGGCGCTGCGCACGCAACAAGTGCTGGCCTACGAGTCGGGTGTCACAGATGTGGTCGATCCGTTGGGCGGTGCGCCGCTGGTGGAAGCCCTTACGGATGAGTTGGAATCCCGCGCCCAAGCCTTGATGGCCGAAGTCGATCGGCGTGGTGGTCCCGTGGCCGCCATCGAGCAAGGTTGGACACAGCGTGAGATCCATCGCAGCGCCATGGAATGGACCCGCGGCGTGGAAGACGCTTCGCGCGTGGTCGTAGGTGTGAACAAGTTCCAAGTGGAAGAAGGGCGTCCTGAGATCTTCCGCCCGAGTGACGAGAGTCGCGCGCAAGTCTTGAAGGACTTGGCCGAGTTGCGGCGCACGCGCGATGCAGCAGCGGTGGAGAGCGCGTTGCGCGTCGTGGAAGAGACGGCACGCGGGCGCACCAACTTGATGCCGGCCATTCTGGCGGCGGTAGAAGCGCGCGCGACTACCGGCGAACTGTGCGCCAAGCTCGAGCGCGTCTTCGGTCGCTACAGGCCGCCGGAAGTGCTCTGAGTCGCTGTTCCTGACGCTTGCATGTCGGCCTTGAGCTTCACCAACACGGGGTCTCCAGGCCGCAAGCGCAGGGCACTGTCCATCGCAGCCAAGGCTTCGTTCAGGCGCCCATCCATCCAGTGTGCCTGCGCCAAGTTGGTGCGCGGCACGTAGTCATTCGGCTTCTCCTGAATGGCACGCGTCATGAGCTGGATCGACTCCGCGCGTGTGGCAGGATCCGCCATCAACAACTGACCCAGATTGCAGAGCGCGGTGTACTGCCGCGGCTGCTTGGTGACGACCAAGCGATACTCCGCAATCGCCGCTGCGCGTTCCCCGCGATCCACGAGCAGTTGTGCCAGGCGGTTGTGCGCTTGCGGATAGAAGAACCCCGCGTCTTCGCGCAAGGTGTAGGCGCGCTTGTACGCTTCTTCCGCCTCGCTCTTGCGACCAAGACGGTTGAGCTCGTCGCCCCACGAGTACCACGCCACGGCACTGCCCGGGTTCTGTGCGACCGTCACGGACCACAAGGACTCTTGGCTGCGCCAATCGAGGTTGCGCGTGTGCGTGCGCCAACCGTAGAAGCCCACCACACCAGCGAGCAGCAACCAACCGCCAGCTCGCACCAGTTTGTGTGGGCGCTGCAGCACGACTTCCAACACGAAGCCTAGCGCCAGCGCAAAGCCCAGCGACGGCAGGAACAGCAAGCGATCGGCGCGCACCGTGCCGATCGCGATCAGCAGATTGCTGACCGGCAAGATGGCTAGGCCAAACCACGCCAAGCCCGCGACAATCCACCACGCCTCGCGCCGTGCGCACCACCACGTGAACCCAGCCAGAGCGCACAAGCTGCCTAGGGCCACGAGCACGCTTTGGTCGCTGAGGGAACGCTGAACAAGATCGCGATAGTCCGAGTACTCCGCGCACAAGTGCAGCGGGAAGCACAACTGCCCGAGGTAGTGCGTCAAGACCTCGAGCGCATACAGCACGCGATCGCTGGTGGAGGCGCGTGCCATGACATCTTGCAAGGCCACTTGCAGCCCGCCCACCGCTGCGTAGCGCAAGGCGAAGAAGAGCACGAGTGGTAGCGCGTACAACAGGTACAGCTCGACGCGCCGCAGCATGGGGCGCCAGTCGCCGCGCTCTCGCACGAGCCAGTCGAGCAAGAAGAGCAGCCCCGGCAGCGTGACGGCCGATTCCTTGAAGAGCAAAGCGATGAGGAAGCACCCGACCGCACCCCACAGCCACGACTTGGACCGGGTTGCGGCCGCAGGGGCCGGGGCGGCCGGGGACTCTGCGCCGCCGCGCCGCCGTTCTTGGCGCTTGAGAGCGCGCGTCAGCGGCTGAGCCGCTAGGTCACGGGGCGGATTGAGGTAGCCGAAGTGCAGGATCCCCGCCAGCACCGCGAACAGCGCCGCGCCGATCTCCGCCCGGCCCACGCCGTTGGCCACAACCTCGGTGTGCACCGGATGCAGACCGTAGAGCAAGGCCATCAGACAGGCCAAACGGCGGCTGGCCTGCAACTGGCGCGCGAAGCCGTACACCGCCGCCGCCAAGAGGGCGTTCAGCAGCACATTGGTGAGGTGAATTCCGAAGGGCCCGGAGCCGTACAACGCCCAATCGAGCGCGTAGCTCCACATCGTCAGCGGGCGGTACAGGCCGTTGTCGCCATCCGCGTCGCTCAGGTTGCGCGCGGTGAAGAACCCGTGAAGGTCCCACAGGTTGTTGAGCCGCGGGTTGTCGCGAATGACCCCCAGGTCGTCGTAGACATAGCCGTTGGCCAAGCTGCCGGCGAAAGCGAGCGCGACAATCAGCGCTAGGGCTGCCAGGGCAAGCCCGTCGAGACGCCAAGACCAGCGGTTGTCAGACGGGGATAGGGGGGCCGAGGACATAGGGTTAGGCTGTATTTGGGGCGTGCACAGCCAAGGGGACCGGACAAGAATGCACTGTAAATTGACGCTAGGTCACGCACGAACCAGTTTTGTGCCTCAAAATGCACGATCCTAGCTGCGCCCCGCGCCTAGGGGCGGTACTGCGGCGGGGGCGGTCGGTTGCTAGACTCTTCGCCCCCCAGTCCCATGACTCACTCGGCCCCCCCCGCCGTGCTCCATGGCTTAGTCCGTGGTTTGCACCATGTGGCCATCGTCGTTCCTTCCATCGAAGGAGCCCGTGGCACCTACGGCACCCTTGGCCTCGGCGCGACCGAGATCGAGTTCGTGGCCGATCAGCGCGTCAATGTGCTGGTGCTGTGGGCGGGCTCCCAGCGTATCGAGCTGGTCGAACCGGCCAGCCCCGACTCGCCGGTGACCAAGTTCCTAGAGAAGACCGGCGGGGGGCTGCACCACCTCGCTTGGAAGGTCGAGGACTGTACCGCGGCCGTTCAGGAACTGCTGGCGCGCGGCGTGCGCATGATCGACGAGGTGCCCCGCAAGGGCGCCCACGGCACGACGATCGCCTTCGTGCATCCCAAAGCTACCGGTGGTGTCTTGATGGAGCTCGTGGAAGAGCCCCGCGCTGGACACCATGCCGGACACCCCGCCGAAGACCACACCGGTCTCCACGGCTGATGAAGACGAACACGATGACTACTACGAAGAACGACAAGGTCCCCGAAGTCCCCGAGAGTGCAGTCGATCGCCTGCGCCGCATGCGCGAGCTGACGCTCGTCGGTGGCGGTCCCGAGCGCATCGCGGCCCAGCACAAGAAGGGCAAGCTCACGGCGCGTGAACGCATCGACTTCCTCGTCGACGAAGGCAGCTTCGTCGAGTTGGATCGCTTTGTGACGCACCGCAGCACGGACTTCGACATGGCGTCGCAGCAACTGCTCGGTGATGGGTGCGTCACCGGCCATGCCCTGATCGACGGCCGCCCGGTGTACCTGTTCGCGCAGGACTTCACCGTGCTCGGCGGTTCGATGGGCGAGATGCACGCCAAGAAGATCTGCAAGGTCATGGACATGGCCTTGAAGGTCGGTGTGCCGGTCATTGGCCTGAACGACTCGGGTGGCGCGCGCATCCAAGAAGGCGTCGATGGTCTGGGCGGCTACGCCGAGATCTTCTGGCGCAACGTGCAAGCCTCGGGCGTGATCCCGCAGATCAGCTGCATCATGGGACCATGCGCTGGTGGCGCGGTGTATTCGCCGGCCATCACCGACTTCATTGCGATGGTGGAGAACACGTCGTACATGCACATCACCGGACCCGACGTGGTCAAGACGGTGACGCATGAGGAAGTCACCAGTGAAGAGCTCGGCGGAGCGCACGTGCACGCTGCGAAGAGCGGTGTGGTGCACTTCGTGTCGCCCGATGGCAAGAGCTGCATGCAGCTGACGCGCAAGCTGCTGTCGTATCTCCCGCTGAACAATGCGGAAGAAGCGCCGTTCGTGCCCACGGACGATCCGCATGACCGCTGCGACCCCGAGCTCGACTCCATCGTGCCGGCCGATCCCCAGAAGCCCTACGACATGAAGCGCGTGATCGAGAAGATCGTCGACGCTGGTTCGTGGCTCGAAGTGCAGCCGGAATACGCGCAGAACATCATCATCGGCTTTGCACGCTTTGGCGGGCGTGTTACCGGCGTTGTGGCCAACCAGCCGGCCGTGCTCGCTGGTTGCTTGGACATCGACGCTTCGGTGAAGGGCGCGCGCTTCATCCGCTTCTGCGATGCCTTCAACATCCCGATCTTGACGCTCGAGGATGTGCCGGGCTTCTTGCCGGGCACCGCGCAAGAGTACGCCGGCATCATTCGTCACGGCGCGAAGCTGTTGTACGCCTACGCCGAGGCCACAGTGCCGAAGATCACCATCATCACGCGCAAGGGCTACGGCGGCGCGTACGACGTGATGGGCTCGAAGCACCTGCGCGGTGACCTCAACCTGGCTTGGCCGGGCGCGATGATCGCCGTGATGGGTGCTGCTGGCGCAGCCAAGATCATCTACCGCCGCGACATCGAGAAGGCTGCTGACAAGGCAGCGATGGAAGCCGAGAAGACCGCTGAATACGAGCGTCTCTTCAACAACCCGTACCGCGCCGCAGCGCGCGGTTACATCGACGATGTGGTCGAAGCATCGCGTACTCGTTCGTTGGTCATCCGCAGTCTGGAACTGTTGAAGACCAAGCAAGAGAACCGCCCGCCGCGCAAGCACGGCAACATCCCGCTCTGAGGTCTACGCTAATGTTCGATCGCATCCTGATCGCCAACCGTGGCGAGATCGCCCTGCGCGTCATCCGTACGGCGCGAGAGATGGGCATTGAGACTGTGGCTGTGTGCTCTGACTGGGACCAGAAGGCGCTGCACACGCGCATGGCCCATGTGGCTGTGCCGTTGGGCGGCAATCTGCCGAGTGAGAGCTACTTGCGCGTCGACAAGATCCTGGACGCAGCCAAGAAGACGGGCGCGCAAGCGATTCACCCGGGCTACGGCTTCTTGTCCGAGAACGCCAACTTTGCGCGCGCTGTGCGCGAAGCAGGTCTGGTGTGGATCGGGCCGCCCCCCGAGGCCATCGAAGCGATGGGCGACAAGATCAAGAGTCGTCGTCGCATGAAGGAAGCCGGCGTGCCTGTGGTGCCGGGCCTTGTGGATCCGGTCGATGATGCAGCCGCGGCCAAGGTTGCCGCCAAGCCCATCGGCTATCCGATTGCGCTCAAAGCCGCAGCAGGTGGCGGTGGCAAGGGCATCCGTATCGTGCGCGAAGAAGCGGCGATGGATTCGGCCTTCCGCACGGCCTCCGGTGAGGCCAAAGCCAGCTTTGGCGACGGTCGCATCTACCTCGAGCGCTATCTCGACCGGCCGCGTCACATCGAAGTGCAGTTGCTCTTCGATCACCAAGGCAATGGCGTGCACTACGGTGTGCGTGAGTGCTCGATCCAGCGTCGTCACCAGAAGCTGTTGGAAGAGTGCCCGTCGGTCGTGATCGACGACAAGACGCGCGAAGCCATGGGCGAAGTGGCGCTCAAGGCGGGTCGTGCCGTCGGCTACCAGAATGCTGGAACCGTCGAGTTCTTGTGGAGCAACGGCGAGTTCTTCTTCTTGGAGATGAACACTCGCTTGCAGGTCGAGCACGCTGTCACCGAGATGGTCACGGGCGTGGACCTTGTGCGCGAGCAGATCCGCGTGGCTTCGGGCGAAGCCCTCGGGTACGGACAGGAACGCGTGCGTTGGAACGGTTGGGCGATCGAGATCCGCATCAATGCCGAGGATCCGCGCAACAAGTTCTTGCCGTCGATCGGCACCATCCACAACTTGCGCATGCCTGGTGGGCCGTTCTTGCGGCTGGACTTGGGCATGTACCGCGGCATGGAAGTGGGGCCGAACT
>CAIKQM010000181.1 GCA_903829565.1 uncultured Planctomycetota bacterium | reverse complement strand
GGCCGATGGTTCCTTGGGCGCGTGGGTCAACACACATGCCGAGGAACTGCGCGAATGGACGCGTGCCGGTGGCACGCTTATCGCCCTCGCCGGTGCGGCTGCCGCTGTCTGCAATCCCGAAGCGCAACTGACACAAGCGCGCTTGCGCGGCGATGTGGTAAGTGAACTGGACAGCTATGTGCGCGCCGCGCGGCGTGCACGCGTGGCCGGCACCATCGAGCCGAATCCGAGCGTAGTATTCGATGCACAGGCAGTGCAAGAGCCTGCCGCAGCACCGAAGAAGGACGAAAGCGGCGAGACGCCAGAGGAACGCGAGGCACGCCTGCGTGTGTACGCACCGTCCGGTGTGTTGCTGCGCGGTGAAGTGCTGGAGGACCACTGGCTCAGCGCCGGCTGCCGCGCAGAGCTGCCGGTGTACTACGACGGCAGCAACACCATCTACGCGAAAGACAGCGTGCGCACTGCCGTGCGTTTGGCTGAAGGTGCGCGCTTGCGGCTAGGCGGCCTGTTGTGGCCCGAGGCTCGCGAACGACTCGAGAACGCCAGCTGGTGCACGGTCGAGCGCGTAGGCAACGGCCAAGTCATCTTGTTTGCCTCAGCCCCCACCTTCCGTGGCTGGTTCCGCGGACCGCTGCGCGTGTTCCACAACGCAGTGGTGTACGGTCCAGGAGCGGGCGCGAACCCTGTGCGTGACTGAGATCAGCTGCGCACAGCGTGATCCGCGATGACCTGCGCGACGCAAGCCGTCAGCTTGCGTCCCGTAGGGATGTCGAGGAACTCATTGGGGCCGTGTGCATTGCTGTGCGGTCCCAACACGCCCGTGATCAAGAACTGTGCTTGCGGGTAGCGACGACCAAGCATGCCCATGAACGGGATCGAGCCCCCTTCGCCCATGCACACGGAATCGTGGCCGAAAGCGGCTCGCGAGGCGCGCTGGCTCGAGGCTTCCAACCACGGAGCCAACTCGGGCGCATGCCAACCGGTGCTGGCTTTCTCGCCTTCAAAGCGCACACGCGCACCGTAGGGCGGGTCTTGCTCGAGCAGCTCTTTCAAGCGCGCCAAGGCGGCCTTGGGCTCGAGCGTAGGCGGGATACGCAAAGAAATTTTGACAGCCGACATAGGACGCAGTGTGTTGCCCGCAGCGTCCAAGTCAGGGAAGCCGCGCGCACCCGTGATCGACAACGCTGGACGCCAGGTGCGATTCAACAGCAATTCGGTCGGGTCTTTGGCCATCGGCACACAACCTGTGTGCCACGGGAACTTGGACCAGACTGCATCGCCGAGGACTTGCGCGGCCAAGTGTGCTTGTTCGATGCGTTGCTTGGGGATCTCGACATGGAAGAACGGATCCCGAATGCGTCCCGTGTCCTCGTCCTCGAGGCGCGACAGCACCTTGCGCAAGACGCGGAAGCTCGAAGGCACAATGCCCGACGCATCGCCTGAGTGCACGCCTTCCTTGATGGTCTCAACGATCAAGTTGCCGCCGACGAGACCGCGCAAGCTAGTCGTGCTCCACATGCGCTCCCAATCGCCACAGCCGGAATCCAAGCAGACCACGAGGCTGGGCGTGCCAATGCGCGCAGCGAGCGCCTCGATGTAGAACGGCAAGTCGTCGCTACCCGACTCTTCGCAGGCCTCGATCAACACGACGCAGCGTGCATGCGGCACTTGGTTCG
>CAIKQM010000180.1 GCA_903829565.1 uncultured Planctomycetota bacterium | reverse complement strand
GGAAGGCTTGCCGCCGCGTCAAGAAAACCAGACGCTGGCCACGATCACCTTCCAGAACTACTTCCGCATGTTCCGCAAGTTGGCGGGCATGACGGGTACCGCGTTGACCGAAGCAGCGGAGTTCCACCGCATCTATCGTCTCGATGTGGTGTCGATCCCGACCAACCTGCCGATCGCGCGCAAGGATGCCACCGACGTGGTCTTCCGCACGCTGCCCGAGAAGTGGAAGGCCATCGTCAACGAGATCGAGAAGGTGCACGCTACTGGCCAGCCGCTGTTGGTCGGTACTACTTCGATCGAGAAGAGCGAGCACCTGTCCAAGCTCCTGCGCGAGCGCCAGATCAAGCACGAAGTGCTCAACGCCAAGAACCACGAGCGCGAAGCACAGATCGTGGCCTTGGCCGGTGAGCGCGGTGCTGTGACCGTGGCGACCAACATGGCCGGTCGCGGTACGGACATCAAACTGGGCGGCAACTTTGAGCACCGCCTGGCGCAGGCTTTGGATGAGCGCGGCTTGTTCCAAGGCGACTTGGAACACCTCGCTGAGGTCGACGCGGTGCGTGCCGCGGTCCGCACCCAGTGCGACAAGGACGAGAAGGAAGTGCAGGCTCTTGGCGGCTTGTATGTGCTCGGCACGGAACGCCACGAGGCGCGCCGCATCGACAACCAGCTGCGCGGTCGCTCAGGCCGTCAAGGCAACGCCGGCACCTCGCGCTTCTACCTGTCGCTCGAAGATGACTTGATGCGCATCTTCTATCGCGATTGGGTCAAGAACGCGATGGCGCGTCTCGGCATGACCGAAGACACGCCGATCGAGTCCGGCATGGTCACGCGCGCTATCGCCAAGGCGCAGAAGAAGGTCGAAGAGCGCAACTTCGAGATCCGTAAGTCGTTGCTCGAATACGACGAGGTGATGAACGAGCAGCGCAAGGAAATCTACGGCACGCGTCAAGACATCTTGGAAGGTGTGGGCGTGCGCGAGAAGGTCGTCACCATGCTCGACCGCGTGATGGTGCGCGCGGCTACGGTGACGCATCACTTGGATGCGGCCGGCTTCCGCACTTGGTTCCAACGCAGCTTCGGTCGCGAGATCGAACTCGAAACGGCGCAACTGGCGACTCAGAAGAACGGCGATCCGACACAGGCTTCGGCCAAGCTGTTGGAGCTGTACGAAGCCCGTGAAGCAGATTTGACAGCGGACTTCCTGCGCCGCGTCGAAAGTTACTTGCTGTTGAAGACCATCGACGACAAGTGGCGCGATCACTTGGCCGCGATTGACGCGCTCAAGGCCGGCATCGGCTTGCGCGGCTATGGTCAGGTCGATCCCAAGAACGAGTACAAGCGCGAGGGCTTCCAACTCTTTGGCAAGCTGCTGGAGGCCATCGAAGATGAGGTCACGAGCCTCGTCATGCGCATCGAAATCCAGCGCCCCGCACAGTTGGCCCCGTCAGCACCGCAGCCGCGCTTGATCTCACCGGTGGGGCGCCCGACGCCACCGCCGCCGCAAGCAGCTCAACCTCAACCGGCACCCAAGCCTGCAACGCCGCCGGCGCAAGCGCCCGCGCGTCCTGCCGTGCGCCCGATGCCGATGGGTGGTTTGCCCGCTTCGCGTGCCTTTGATGTGGCGCGCCGTGCCAGCCAGCAACCGCAGCCGCCGCGTCCGCCTCAACAGGGCGGGAACGGTGGCTCGAAGAGCTGACCCAGGCGTGTAGCGGGGGCCGCGTGGTCACACCGATCCGCACCGATCCGCATCGCGGGCTGGGCTACGCCAGCTTGCATGCGGTCTACGATCTCTTGTGGATCGTGGCCCTCGTGTTGAGCGCGCCTTGGTGGGCGTGGCGTTGGTGCACGCAAGCGACTTTCCGCGCTCTGTGCCGCGAGCGTTTCGGTGTGGCCTTGCCAGCGCGCGGTGCGCGCCCGCGAGTCCTCGTGCATGGCGTTTCGGTCGGGGAGATCAAGGCCGCGCAAAGCCTTGTGCGCGAGCTGGAGCGCACGCGCCCCGATCTGGAAGTGGTCCTGTCGACCACGACCAACACAGGCGCTGAGGTGGCGCGCAAGACCTATCCGCATTTGGCGGTGGTGCGCTTCCCGCTCGACATGCGCATCTTCGTGACGCGCTTCTTGAAGCGTGTCGATCCCGCTTGCGTGATCTTGGTCGAGTTGGAGGTCTGGCCGAACTTCTTGCGCGAGGCCAATCGCCGCGGCATTCCGCTCGCCGTGGTCAACGGGCGCATCACCGAGCGCAGCTTTGCACGCTACCGGCGGGCGCGCACCTTGATGCCGGCCTTCGATCGTGTGTCGCTGTTGTTGGCGCAAGACGAAGAGTACGCGCGTCGCTTCGCCGCTTTGTCGTGTGCGCCCGAGCGCGTGCAAGTCAGCGGCAACATCAAGATTGATGGCCTGCGTACCGGCCGCATCGCACCCAAGCCTGAATTGGAACGACTGCTCGCCGCACCCACCGGTCGGTTGTGTGTGGTCGCCGGCAGCACGCACGAGCCTGAAGAAGCACTCATCGCACGTGCCGTGCATGCGGTTCTGCCCGAGGCGCGCTTGATCGTGGTGCCGCGCCACCCCGAGCGCGCCCCCGTGGTCGAGAAGGCGGTGGCGCTCGTCTGGGGCGGAGCCCAACGCCTGACGCGCTTGCGAGAGGGGGCCACGGTGGAGCCGCAGCACCCGGCCATCGTCGACACCATTGGCGAGCTGGAGTCGGTCTACGCACTGGCCGACCTCGTCATCTTGGGCGGGTCGTTCGTGGCGCACGGGGGCCAGAACTTGCTGGAACCAGCGGCCCAAGAGCGTGCCGTGATCCACGGCCCGCACATGTGGAACTTCAGCGCGGAAACGCGCTTGTTGGAGCGGGTGAACGCCGCGGTCCAAGTGCAGGACGAGGCGGGCTTGCGTGCGGCGCTGCTGCGCTTGGCCGCCGAACCCGCGCTACGGTCTGCGATGGGGGCCCGCGGGCGTGCCGCCGTCGAGGCGCAACGCGGGGCCGCCGCCGCCACGATGCGAGCGTTGACCGAGCTTCTGCCGCAAGCTTGAGAAAATTTCACTCCCGCGCAGAAGCTGTTTAGTCGACAATACTTGCCCGCGTCGGCCCCCCGTCGGCGCCCAACCCAAAGACCCGCCCAACAGCATGGCCCGTCATCTCTTCACTTCGGAAAGCGTATCCATGGGTCACCCCGACAAGGTGGCCGACCAGATCTCCGACGCCGTTCTCGACGCGATCTTCGCGCAGGACCCCAACAGCCGCGTGGCCTGCGAAACGCTCGTCACCACCGGTCTGTGCGTTGTCGCAGGTGAGATCACGACCAAGGCGCAGGTCAACTACGCCGAAGTCGCGCGCAACACGCTCAAGCGCATCGGCTACACGAATGACGCCTTCGGCATCAACGGCGACACGTGCGCCGTGATGGTCGCCATCGATCGTCAATCGCCCGACATCAGCCAAGGTGTGAGCGCAGGCGAGGGCTTGCACAAGGAGCAAGGTGCCGGCGACCAAGGCTTGATGTTCGGCTTCGCGTGCGATGAAACGCCGGACTTGATGCCGTTCCCGATCTACTACGCGCACCGCCTCGTCGAAAAGCAGGCGGAGCTGCGCGAGAAGGGCGTGCTCAAGTGGCTGCGTCCCGACGCGAAGAGCCAGATCACGGTCGAGTACGAAGGTGACAAGCCGGTGCGCGTCAACGCGGTCGTGCTGTCGACCCAACACGCGCCCGAAGTGTCGCACGCCGAGATTAAGAAGCAGGTGATCGAGAAGATCATCAAGGCCGTGATCCCGGCCCAGTACCTCGACAAGGACACGGTCTACCACGTCAACCCGACTGGACGCTTTGTCGTCGGCGGGCCGCACGGTGACTGTGGTCTCACGGGTCGCAAGATCATCGTCGACACCTACGGCGGCATGGGCCGTCACGGTGGTGGCGCGTTCAGCGGCAAGGACCCGACGAAGGTCGATCGTTCGGCCGCCTACGCGGCGCGCTATGTGGCCAAGAACGTGGTGGCCGCGGGCCTCGCCAAGCGTTGCGAGATCCAGGTCAGCTACGCCATCGGCGTGGCCAAGCCGACCTCGATTCGCGTCGACACCTTCGGCACCGGCACAGTCGACGACGCGACGCTGACCGAGGTCGTCGAGGCGACCTTCGACCTGCGTCCGGCGGCGATCATCGCGCACTTCAAGCTGCGCCGCCCGATCTACGAGCGTACGGCCTACCACGGCCACTTTGGTCGCGCCGACTTCCCGTGGGAAAAGACGGACTTTGCCGCCAAGCTCAAGAAGGCAGTGGCTGCGAAGACCAAGGGCTCCAAGGCCAAGTGACACGCTAGATCCAAGGATCTACGGACTACGCGGGGTTCTGGGGGTGACTCCGGAGCCCCGCGGCGGTAGAACAGACATCATGATCGTCCGCGACACTCGATCCCGCCGTGGTGGCTTCACTCTCATCGAGCTGCTGGCCGTCATCTTGATCATCTCGATCTTGATGGCGTTCCTGCTGCCGAAGATCCCCGAGGCCATCGATCGCTCCAAGGTCACTGCCTGCAAGAAGAACCTGCAGGAGATCTACAGCGGTCTCATGATTCACCAAGACAAGCACGGCCGCGTGCCGGACAAGTCGGGTGCGCAGTTCTTCGGGACGCTCGTCAGCAAGGGCGTGTGGGAGAACACCGAGGCTTCGGTCCAGAAGTTGACCTGCCCGGGTGTCGACATCGGTGCT
>CAIKQM010000179.1 GCA_903829565.1 uncultured Planctomycetota bacterium | reverse complement strand
GAGGAGAGAATCTTGTCGTAGGCGACTTGAGCATCGTCCTCGTCCGCAGTCTTCAACTCGGCAATGTAGGCCCGCACCGCGGCCCAATCGCCGATCGTCACGCGGTACTGGAGCGTCTCCATCTCCCACGCGACCAAGGCTTCCTCGGCCTTCTTGGCTTGGGCTTCGGCGCGCTTCTTGGCTTCCTTCTCGTCCTTCGGCGGTGCTTCGTCCTTGACCTCCGGCTCCTTCTGCACGGGCGCCGGTTTGGACCACGCGCCTAGAATCGCCGAAGCACGGCGATCAAAGTTCAGCCCCCGCAGCTTCTCGGCGCGCTTGGTGCGCGACTTCTTCTCTGCGGCTTGGTCTGCGCCTTCCGGAGCTGCACCTTCGGCGACTACCGGAGGCTCTTCCATCGGCGCCTCCATCACGATGGGTTCTGCGCTGATGGCATACCCAACAGCCGAGATCGCGGTGGCTGGGGCAGTGGTGGCGGCTGCGCTGCCGGAGATCACCGTGACCGTGCCCGAAGGCCCGCTGATCACCGTCGTGGTGGACTGCGCCCAAGCCGCGGTTGAGAGGAGTGCGAACGTGACGCAGAAGCTACGCATAGTCATACCGATGCTCCTTCATACCGAGTCCCGCAAGTGCGCAGCACCGGTCTGCCAGGTGCTGCGCGGCTTTGTCAAATACGGTGTACAGCCTGCTCGCGCCCGGCTTGCTCAGGAACCGCCGCCGTCAGCGGGACCACCGCCGCCAGCGCCACGTGCATCACTGGGCTTTTGGCCCTTGGAATTGCTAGGTTTCTTTCCAGCGCGACCGCGCCCGGATCCGCAACCTTCTCACGTCGATGGCAAGGGGATGCCTTGCAGCTCTTTCAAGTCAATGCGTGCCAGTCGCACCGCTGACTCGACATTGGTCGCTTGCTTGGCGGCACCGTCGGCATCGCCAGCTTCCTTGCGCTGTTCGGCGAGCAGCGTGTAGTTCTGGCGGCTCGCCTCGATCTCCTTGAGCCACTCTTCGCGCGGCAGGCCCTCCAGGCGCATCAACCACGTAGTGTAGTACTGCGCGTTGGCCAAGGTCTCGCGTGCATCGGCGAGTTGCAGCGCATCCGTTTGCGTGTCGCGCGCCAGTTCGTCGACCAAGGTTTCCAGCGTGCGGCGCGCCTCAGGCAACTGACTCGTCTGCATCTGCGCCTTGGCACGCTCCAAGATCACCGCGCGCGTTTCCGCGACACGATCCTTGGGCAGCAAGGTCAGTGCTTCACCAAAGGCCTCATCTGCCGTGGCCCAGTGTTCGCGCGCGGCCGCATCACCTTCTTTGGCGGCTGTCGCGCGTGCGAGTGCTGACGCTGCGCGTCCGCGGGCGATGGCGGAGCCAGCATCGTCGAGGCGCAAGGCCTCCTGACCCGGTCCGTAGTGGTACGCCGCGGCCACAGCGGGCAGCAGCAGCCAAGCAATCAGCACGGCCTTCTTCATGCCCTCAGTCTAGCGTCAACCCTGCGCCTTGCGGGCAACATAGTCGCGCGCTTTGGTCTCGAACTCGGGCGTCTTCAGGCCGATGGTCTTGGCCTCGGTGACCGCGGCTTCCAACGCTACGCCTTCGTCCAACACACGGAAGGCGATCCACACCGCGCCCACGCGGTTGCCGCTGCCGCAATGGACGAGCATCGGCTTCTCGGCGCTGCGCAGGGTTTCGCGCGAGCGGTCAAAGATCTCGTCCGTCAGCTGCTCAGGCCCGTTCCATGGGATTTGGATCCACAGCAGGCCTTGTTCGCGCACCCAGGCGGCCTCATCCCAGTCCTTCACTTCGGCCGTGTGGCGCAGGCTGACCACGGTCTTGATCCCAGCCTCTTTGGCCTGTGTCAAGTCTGCTTGCGCAGGTTGGCTGCCAAGGTAGATGCCGTCGATCGTGTGCAGCCGTTGCATAGAACCACAGGTGTAGGGTTCGAGCTGTGCGACCTTGGCTGGCGTGGTGTGCGTGCACGCGGCGAGTAAAGACAGTGAGAGGGCCAAGACTGCGGGGGCCAAGACGAGCTTCATGGCTGTTAGTCTGCGGCCTTGGTGCCCGAACTGGGATACGCCCCATGGCGAACGCCTGCGCGCCAGCTGCTGCCGAAGAGCGCCAAGAGCAGCGGCAGCACAGCCAAGACGCTGGCGCCAGCGGTCACCGCGAACAGCGCGAACTCACGCAAAGTCCATTGGATCAGGTCGTCATCGCCTTCGCGCCAAGCGGATTCGGCCACAAGTGCGGTCGGCAGGTGCTTCTCATTGCCATCGAAGAAGGTGCCACCCAAGCGTGTCGCCACCTGGCGCAAGGTACCCACATCTTGACGCGAGTTGCGACCATCGATGAACGAGCCTTGCTTGCTATCGCCGACTCCGACCACCAACACACTGCGCACTGACGCCGGCAGGCGCGGCATGCCCGAAGCAGGCACCGTGTCGCCGTCTGAGATGACCACCACAGTGGTGCTGTCGCGCTTCCACTTGTCCGCCATCTGCGCGGCGCCTTTGAGGCCCG
>CAIKQM010000178.1 GCA_903829565.1 uncultured Planctomycetota bacterium | reverse complement strand
GCACGCGCCACGCTGCGCTTCACGCCGTGGAGTGGCGAGTTGGCCGATGAAACGGTCATTGATCTTTCGGACAGCGACTGGACCACGCCGGAAACCGCGCGCCGCGTTTTGGACGCCGTCGCGGCGAACGACGATGCGGTAGCTGTGCACCTGACCCCGGCCTTGGCCGTGGTTGTGGGCCGACTGTTGGCACATCGCGGTGCGAGTGGCGCACAGAAAGCGCTGTGGAGCTGAGCGATGGCCGTCAAGAGCGACAAGCCGGAGCTGAACCTCGACGAAGATCTCTTCGACTTCCCCGTCATGGAGATGACGGTCGAAGGCGTGCGTGAGGTCAAGCCCGAGGAGATCGCTGCTGCTGTTGCTGCTGCAACTGCCAAGCCCGCTGCCGCCAGCAGCCCGAGCGCGCCGGCTGCACCTGCGCCGACGGCCACGACGGATGATGTCGCCGCTGTAGCCAAGGCCGCGGCACTTGTAGATCACCTCGAGCGCGTGGCGCCCGAACTGTTGGAAGCGCCGGTTGCGCGCGGCACGAGCGCTCCCACCGCGGGCACTCGCCGCGATCCGCGCGTGTTGGCGTTGGTGGGCTTGGCCTTGGGTGTGAACCTGTGCCTGGCCGTACTGGCTTGGCGCGCCACGGACTCGGTCGGTGCCGGCGTGCAAGACATGCGCGAAGAACTGGCGCGCAATGCCGAGCGCATCGCGCAGCAAAACGAACGCATTGCCGAGCTCGCGCGTCAGCGCGCGGCTGCTGCACCCACGGTAGGCACGACCAGCACACAGACAAGCGCTTTGGACAACGTGGCTCCGGCGTTGGAAGCCTACGAAGACACAGCGCTGCGCTTGGCCCAGCGTGAAATCGAACTCGGCCGTCATAACGATGCCCGCGTGCGCTTGCAGCGCTTGTTGGCGCGCATTGATGCGGTGGATGCCGCGCGCCGCGCGGATGTCGAGGCACAAGCCTCGTTCTTGGTGGCTCAATCGCTGCAAGCCCAAGCGGACCTCAAGCGGAGCAAGGCCCAATGATCACCGCCGTCGCTCTGACGCTGCTGAGTGCTTCAACGCTCGATGTGCGCATCGCCCAACGCGATGGCGACGCCATCTGCAGCGTGGAAGCTCGTTCAGTGCGCGTGCTGGATGTGGCCGCGCAAATCGCAGCTCTCACGGGCCGCACTGTGGTTGGTCTCAGCGACGAAGCGGGACGCATCACGGTCGACCTCGAACTGCAGGAACGTTCGCTCGAAAGCACCTTGAGCGCGCTGGCAGGCGCAGCGGGCTTGGTGGTCAGCATCGACGCCAAGCAGATCGTCTTCACGCCCGATGTGGGCGCGCACAGCACGCAAGCCGAGCTCGACGAGGCCGCGGAGCTGGCGTGGTTGCGCACTGCGCGCACCTATGCGGATCATCCGCGCGCCGCCGATGCGCATTGGAACTTGGGCCTCGCCGAAGAGCGCCGTGGCAACGTGACAGCTGCCGCCGTGCACTTCGAAACCGTGGCCCAGCGTTTCCCCGCTAGCGACCTCACGCCGCAAGCGTTGTTGCACCAGGCGCAAGCTCTGGAAGCCAGCGCCGAGTGGAGTGATGCAGCCACCGTGTGGTCACAACTGGCCAACCATGGCTCACGCCACCCCTTCCAGACCCAAGCGCGTCTGGGACTGGCCCGTGCTTGGGCCAAGAAGGGCGATGGTCGCTTGGCCTTGTCGCTGCTGGAATCTCTCGACCAGCTCTATCCGGTGACCGTCGGCGGCGAGCACATCGAACGCCTGTGTGTGCGTGCTCGTGCGTTGCAGGCCGCAGGCCGCGCCAACGAAGCGCTGGATGTACTGGACGAAGCCGCGCGCTTGGAGCCGACCTTGTCCGAAACACTGGACACGCTGCAGTTGCGGGCCGAGATCGCCTCGGCCATGGGCGAGCTGGACGAAGCATCGCGCCTGTGGTTTGCCGCGTCGCGTCGGGCACAACCGGCGGATGCTGCGCGCTTGCTGACCTTGGCTGCCGATGCAGCCCGCGAAGTCGGCGACTTGGTTGGCCTGCTCTTCTTGGAGCGCGTAGCCAAGGGCACGGCGGCTTCGGCGGCGATCGAACTGATGGCTACTGAGGCGCGTAGCACGCTCGGCCTCGACCCGACACTGGCTCAACTGGCAGCGCCGGCACGCGTGACGCGCGCCCGGGAACTGCGGGCGGTAGGCGAATGCGGCCGCGCGTACATCGTGCTGGAACCGTTGCTTGTCGACCGTACGGGACTCGATGAAGCCCAGTGGTTGGAAGCAGTCGAGCTGGCGGCCCGTTGTGCCGATCAAGAACACGGCGTCGAGCGCGCAGCACAGATCCTGCGTGCGGCGGCGAGCCAAGCTCAACCGGATGCACTGCGTCGTCTGTGTCTGCTGGCTGGCGAGCTGTACGAGTCCCGCGAGCTGTGGGACCTGGCTGCCGACGCCTTCGGAGGTCGACTCTGATGATGAACTGGAACTTCACGACTACCACGCTGGCCGCCACGGTGTTGGCCGTGCCGGCCATGACGCTGGCGCCGCAAGCGCAAGACTTGCGCTCGTCGCTCGGCGAAACGGTGCGCGCGTTGGAAGCCCTCACCGGTCTCGCCCCGCGCGTTGCCGCTGGCGAGCCCGAAGCCTTGGCCCAGGTCAAGAATGTGACCCAGCCGGCGGAGATGGCGACCCAGCAAGCGGACGAGCGCTTGAACGCTCTGCGCGACGAAGTGTCGCGTCTGCGTGCACTGCAAGAGACCACCGTGGCTGTCGGTCCGGCTTCGCCGTACGCACCCGTCACCACCGGCCTGACGGACGCGCAGAAGATGCAGTTCGCTCCTGGCCTGACGAACATCAAGGTCACGGCGCAACCGAGCGTGCCGGTGGCTGAACTCGGCTTCAGCGTCGACCCCGTGCGCCAAGGCATGAACGCCTTCCGCGCCGGCCGTCATGAAGAGTGCTTGCGCATCCTGTCGAACGTCAAGGATGACCCGCGCGCCTTGTACTGGAAGGGCCGTGCTGCCGAGCGCATGGAACGCTTCGACGAAGCCGCCAGCGCCTACAAGGAGTGCATCGCGCACCCCAAGGCCGCCGACCTCACCGAACGCGCCAAGACCGATCTCGAGTTCCTGCAATGGCGTCGCACCTTTGATGCGCGCATCAAGCCGGAGGTCAAGAAGCCGTGACACAGGCTGTCGACCAACGCCTCGAGACGCTGGGCACGGACGAAGTAGTCCGTTCGCTGGCGCAGATCTCGCAAGACCTGCTGACGAGCTATGAGAAGCTCGCGCGCCGGGCTGAGCGAGTCGAGAACGATTTGGTCGCCGCCAATGAAGAGCTCGCCAAGAAGGTGGCCGAACTCGACGCCATCTTGGCCGCCTTGCCGTGTGGTGTGGTGGTGCGTGACGAAGCCGGCCGCATCGTGCGCGCCAACCAGTCGGCCTGCACCATCTTGGCCACGGACGAAGCTCACCTGATCGAAGCGGGCTTCCATCCCTCGCTCGCAGGTCGTGGTGCTGCTGGTGAGAGCCGCGAGATCGACTTGCAAGGCGTGCGCCGCGTGGTTGCTTCGCGCTGGTCCGAGATCCGCGATGCCCACGGCAGTGAATGCGGTTCGGTGGAGATCGTCGACGATCGCACCACGGTGGAGACCTTGGAAGAACGCGTGCGCGTGCAGTCCAAGATGGCCGCGCTCGGCAACATGGCCGGCGGTATCGCCCACGAGATCCGCAACCCGATGAACGCCGTGCGTGGCTTCGCCGAGTTGTTGCGCCGCGAGTTGCCCGGTGAAGGCAAGGCCGCGCGCTTTGCGACCCGCATCTGCGAAGGTGTCGCCGAAGCCGATCAGATCATCGCCAGCATGATGCAGCTCGCCCAGCGCGAGAGCCTTGTGCCGGAGAGTGTCGAGCCGGAGCGCCTGGTCGCGGATGCGATCGATAGCGCGCGCCGTGTGCTGCCGGCTGACCGTCAAGCCGACTGGACAATTGAGACGCAGCTCGCCGCACCGTCGTTCCGCGGTGATCGCGTCAAGCTGCGCCAAGCCCTGCGCAATCTCGTGGCCAACGCGCTGCAGATGCAGCCCGAAGGCGGCTATGTGCGCGTGTCGGCCTACACCGAAGCACAAGAGTTGGTGCTGCGCGTGGAAGACGCTGGTCCGGGCATTGCCCGTGATGCAGCGCGCCGCGTAGCCGAACCGTTCTACACCACGCGCGCCGAAGGCACTGGCCTCGGGCTCGCGCTCGTACACACGATTGCCGAACTACACGGCGGTCGTTTCGAAGTGTCCAAGACACCGGCCTCCGCGGGAGGGGCTGATGTCGCGATCCGGATCCCGCTCCTGACCGCCTGAAAGACGAAGAACCATGTCGATCCAGAAGATCCTTGTTGTTGACGACGACGCCCTCAGCCGCGAGTTCCTCATGGAGGCGGTGGCCGCGCTTGGCTATCAACCCATCGAAGCGAAGAACGGTGCCGAGGCGATCGAGCGTGCCCAGCACAACTCGCCCGACCTGGTGCTCACCGACCTGCGCATGCCGGGCATGGATGGCACCGAGCTGGTCAAGCGTCTGAAGGAGTCGAACCCGGACTTGCCGTCGGTGATGATCACCGCGCAAGGCACGATCGAATCCGCTGTCAACGCGATGAAGAACGGCGCCTCGGACTTCTTGTTGAAGCCCTGCACGCCCGACGCGTTGGAAGTGGTTATCGGCCGCATCGAGCGCACCACGCGCCTGATCCGCGAGAACCAGTACCTGCGCGAAGAAGCGCTGAGCACCGGTCCGACGACCGT
>CAIKQM010000177.1 GCA_903829565.1 uncultured Planctomycetota bacterium | reverse complement strand
GTGCTGGAGGGTTCGTACTACTCGACCATCTCCGATCTCGTGTGGCGCAGCGACCGCCGTGGGCCGCTGTTCAAAGTCGCCGTGGGGCCCTACGACCGTACCCAGGCGCTGTACTGCAGCTTCGTGCCCACGGGCGGTGAGAGCCCCGAGATTGACAGCTATCAGTGTCCCTCGAGCTTTGCGCACGCGTACCGTGCGACGCAGGACCAAGCGTTTCTGCGGAAGGCGAGTGAGATGTTCCAGTGGACGACGGTGCAGCAGGTGAATGATGCGCCGTTGAGCAATTGGCAGAACCGGTTGGCGTTGCAGCGGCTAGCGCAGGATTTGCAGGCGGGGTTCTGACCAAATTGATACTGGCTCCGCTGAGTGTGCACGTTCGTGCGACCACAATGCTGGAATCTTGTGACAGTGGCGCGAGTAGGCACGTCTAGTCTCTAGATAGGTGCACCACCGCGAGCCCTAGTACTACCATCCTGAGCCTTAGGACGCGGTACAGGCCTTCGCATCGAGCATTGAACGGCCCTGGACGAGAGGCCACGCGCCCCTGCGCTGGTGGAACGGCCTGCGACGCCCACACACGCCAGCGATCCAAAATCTAGGCAGCTGGCCACAGAAACACGGTTCTGGCCCCCGCAGGGGCGCTTAGCCCCCGCGGAGTTCGTGCACACTCGTCTGGGCCAGTATCAACTAGAAGCAGAACGGCGTCTGCAACGCATCACTCAAGTTGAACCCCGCGCCCCCACCCGCCGGATTGCGGTACCAATTCTGGAAGTACCACGTCTCCCCCGCGTCAATCGGCGACCCCGTCAGGTTCACCGGCACGGCCGCATCACCGAAGATGGACGCGCTCGTCACCGGCAAGCGCAACACGGATCCACCGACGCAACGCCACCCGTTCCCGAAGGCCGTGAAGGCTTGCGCCTGGCCGTAGTAGAAGATGTTGGCCGCGTTCGGCGGAAGGCCAGCGGCGACGATGGTGAAGTTGTTCTGGGCCCGCACGGTCGAACCGGCCCAAGCCATCGTGGCGCCGGGGCCCACAGAGTTCGGGGAGGAGCTGCACACATTGGTGGGCAGCACGCAGGGCGGGAACGGGTCGAAGCCGTTCAAGGTCGTGGGATTGCTCCCCACGGGATCCAGCCACTGCGCGATCGCGTTCGCGGTCCAGAACCGATCGAAGCGGCCGAACCACGCCGTCTGACCGGTGCACACGAAGGCATCGACGCAGCACGCTGGGCCCTTCACGCGGCCGTTTTGGTCAAACAACGGCCCGCCCGAGCTGCCGCCTTCCAAGGTTCCTTGATTCCAAGCCACGCGCCACAGCGTGTTCTCGACCGCGGTGCCGTTGTTGTCGATCGAGATCTTCTTGGGGCCACCACTCGGATGCCCCATCGCATACGCCAGCGTCGCGTTGGTCGTCGCGCGCGTCCAACCCGCCATGTAGGGCTGGTGCGTGGACGGCACCGTCGAGTTGATGCGCAAGAGACGACAATCGTAAGTCGGGCTCGTCGTCAGCACAGCGCACCCCGACATGGTGTAGTTCGTCGGCGCAGCCCCGGTGGCGCAGCCGCTGGTTTGGTAGCGGAACATGAAGACGGTGCTCGTCGTTTGTCCGCAGTGATCCGCAGTCAGCACATACGGCGTACCGTTATTCGCCGTGTTGTTCACCAACGCACCCGAGCACAGCGCACCCGCGGACAAGGTGCGCATCGTGGCCTTCTTCTGGTTGGGATACGGATCGCCCTGCGGGCAGTTCACATCGATCAAGCACGGGCCGAGCGCTTGGTTGGCATCCAACCGCACCGAGCCCTCCATCAGGCCAAAGATGTTGCGGTAGTCGTGAATCACACTGCGCGTCCGCAATGCGGGCGTCGCCACACCGGCAGGCACATTCAGCTCGAGCACGATCTCCGCGCCGGGGTACGGCTCGAACACAAAGCCGCCATCCTCATGGCGATTCGCATTCGTTTACGCACCGAGGATCTCGGCGCGCTCCTCGTGATAGACGAAGAACTTCGCGCCCTCAGGCAGCTCGAACGCCGCGAACTCCACGGCTAGCGAATGCGCATTCGGCGAGGCCAAGCGCATACGCCACGCCCGCGAACCGTCCGGGAACGTCAGCCAGGCACCATCGTCCAAACTGAGATCGGCATCCACCAACGCGCCGTAGCGCAGCGGGCGGTGATTGCGGGCCGCGTCCTCAGCCAAGTAGGTCGCCACATCCGGAGCAGGCAACACCACCGTGGGGATGGTTCCCGGCAAGGGCCGTTGCAAGCCCACGGGCAGGCCGCCCTCAGAGACTTGGGCGTTCGCCATCCCACACACGACCGACAGCGCCGCCAAAGCAGCAGCGATTTGGAGCAGGCTCTTCATAGGGGCGAGTCTACCCCAAGACCTGCAAAAGGATTGGAGGCGGCACCCGGGATCGAACCGGGGAATAACGGATTTGCAATCCGTCGCCTTACCACTTGGCTATGCCGCCGCGCCTGTAAGCGCAAGAAGTGTACAGCCCCACACGCGTCGATCAACGCATCCCTGCCTGATTCCTGCACATCCGGCGCCGAGGCGGGCAGAAAATTCCTCGCGACGACCGTACTCTAGGCGTTTGGCGAGGGAATGGCGGAACAGGCAGACGCATCGGACTTAAAATCCGAAGCCGCAAGGCATGGGGGTTCGATCCCCCCTTCCCTCACCAGCACGTCCGATCCACTTGACAGAAACCGCTGCCGTCCGACGCGCAGTCAGAGATCTTGAGCCAAGCGCAGCAGCGCCAAGCGGTTCTGCCAGTTGCTAACGGGGCTCTGCCAGATTTGCTGCAGGCTCGTCACGCCTGACAGCTCGCAGGCGCGTGCAAGGAACTGCGGATCTTGGGTGGCGAGCCACGCGTGTGCAAAGCTTGAAGGGCACTGCACCCATTCGACCTCGGGCGATTCGCCTCCGGGCGGCACCGTCGTGCAGTACAAGGGCAGCGAGCTGTCAAACGGCCCCACAGCGAGCTTGAATACAGGCCCGTTGCGCGCGCTGCGCCAGACGAGCGGTGAGATCGTGCCGTAGTACGACTGCTTGAGGATCTCCGCTACTTTGGCTGAAGCACACGGATCCTGGCCCACGAGTGCCGTCTGCCGCAAGCCCACCAGCGCGTGCTCGATAATCGAGACTTCGTTCTGGGCCCGCACGCGATAGAGACCGCCGAACGCGCTCATGCTGGGCGCAGCCATGAGCGTGCCGCTGCAAGCCGAATGCGCATCCCACAACAGCTCGACAATGCGCGCAAAGTCGCGTTGCAGGACCGAACGCCGCTCGGGCGGCGCCACCGCGTACCACGCCACCAAAGTGTCCAGCCCCCAGCCTTCACCGCGACCAAAGTCCAAGCCCTGACCGGGGTGGGCATCCACATGGCGTCGATCCGCAAGGAAGCCCGTGACCACGGCCACCCCCTGCTGATTCTGCGGCACATGCGGATACGCCAGGCGCCACGCTTCCGCCTGCGCCTCCAATTCAAAACGCGCCAAGGGATCGTTCGCGAGCCACACCAAGGTCTTCAGCGTGCGCACATGACGCACGTAGTGCTGGTAATCGACCGGCTTGTAGCTGCGGATGTACTGGTTGTAGATCGGCAAGCGCGCTTGCGCACCAGCCAGCGTGTACTGCGTAGAGTCCGCACTTGCCAAACCCAGCGGATCGCCGCTGCTCAGCAGCGGACCGTTGAACCAAGCGATGGGCATGTACGGGCCGTTGGTGCCCTGCAGCGTGCAGCCGTCGAGCGTCATCGGCGCGCCATCGCGCTCGAACAGTACGTTCGGCTGGCGGCTGGTGTACATGCGCATGCGCAGCTGCGCCAACCGAAGCCCCTCGAGGCTGCGTGCCGAGGCGATGTCCGCGCCATCCCACAGCCAGATCTCGTCGCCACCGGTCATGCTGCCGGTGGTCGGCCCCCACGGATGGGCCCACCCCAACACACCACTCGACACGGGGTAGCCGGTGGCGCTGGTACCGCCCGTCTCGACGATGGCAGCAATCGTGCTGTAGGTGCTCGCCAGCGCCGAGCGCTGGCTGGCCACGGTCGCGTCGTCCCACAACGGCAGAGCGGTCTTCTGTGGCCAGTAGCGCGCCGTCAGTTTGTTCCACCACGAGAAGCGCCGAGCGCCAGCACTGATCGGCTCGGGCACCACGAAGGCTAGACCTTCCTCGGCGGCCAAGGCGCGCGCCACCTCAAGCTCGGCGACAGGAGCAATCACCACGCGCCGCTGGAAGCGCCGCAGTTGCGGCAGCACATGCAGCGCATCCTGGCCTTGGTTGCGCACCAGCGGCAACAGGTACTGCGCGCCATCGTCCACGCCCGTACCCAAGAACGGATCTGCAACACTGGCCACAGCGGCCCAACCGCTGGGCAACAGCAGCTCGAGCTGATCGAACACCAGATCACCCAGCACATCATCGCTGGGATCGTTCGCATCACGGCCGGTGAAGGCATTGTGCACATGCAGATCCAGCCGCAGAGCGTTGGTGTGCGCATAGCGTGTGACAAACGCTTGCACGCCCATCGCATGAGGCAGCGTTGCAGCCGCTCCGCCTTGAGGAGCCACGGGCATCAGGACGGCGTGCTCGCTGTCGCGACGGTACAAAAGACCGGAGGACAGCGTACGACTGGTGCCTGACTGCGCGCGAATGTCAGCCAGCAAGTCCGCTTCATACAGATTGCCGTGCAGATCGCGCGTGCGCAGGCGTACGGTGCCGGTGGTGGCCACGAGAGCCGTGGACACGGGGGCTCCCACGAACGCACCAGCGCTGCCGGCGGTGCGCACCACCTCGTACTGCACACGCGATCCGACAGACGCGCCGGCAGGACGGTCGACGAGGGCCGCGACTTCCACCACATCTGCCCCATCGGTATCGCGCGCACGCAGGCTGACAATGGTCACCTGCGTAGGCTTCACAACACCATCCGCCCCGCGCACAGCAAAGGGCGCATCGGTGGCCCCTCGCCGCAAGGTGGCGGGCGGTACGGGCAGGGTCGCGCGCAGCAGGAACGTGTCCTGCTGGCCGAGGACGGTCTCCACGCGCGCCACAACATCCCCCACAGCCGATAGCTGGGCTAGGGATGGCTGGTTGTCCTCACCAAAGTCCGGCGCGGGATAGGGCGTGCCGTTGCCGCACGGAAGGTACAGCCGGGACCCAACGGCAGCCGGGCCCCCTTGGCTAGCTCCGGCCACGGCCGTAAGCGCACAGATCCACGCCAGACCGAATGCGAGCAGCCTGCTCGACATCACGCACCGCTTCCCATCACCGACAGGGTACGCGATTTCCCAATTATGGGCACGCAGCAGCTTACTACCCGATAGGGAGGGTTCCTGACGGAGATTGGAGGCGGCACCCGGGATCGAACCGGGGAATAACGGATTTGCAATCCGTCGCCTTACCACTTGGCTATGCCGCCACCCGTCTAGGTTTCATGTATCGGTCGGACGGGGCCTGCGCTTGGGCAATTCCACACGCAGCCCGAAGGCACGCGGAAATTAGTTCCCAAGCGCTGGCACGCGATCGGCCCAACGCAGGCCTGTCAAGTAAACCTGACAGCCATTCAGCGCGTCTCAAGCCAGCGCAACAGCAAGCGCGTGCCGTACCCGGAGCCCATCGGGCCGCCAGTCCAGTCACGCGCGCTGCCGCCCCAGGCCACACCGGCGATGTCGAGGTGCGCCCATTCCACATTGCCGGCAAAGTGCGCCAAGAACGCAGCACCGGCCGAGGAGCCCGCGCCCATGTCGCCGCCGGCGATGTTCTTGAGGTCGCCGAAGCTGCCCTTCATCGCGTCCTTGTGCAGGTCGAGGAGCGGCAACGGCCACAAGCGCTCGCCGGTTTCTTCGCCCGCAGCGCGCAGTTGCGACTCAAGAGCAGCAGTGCTGGCGAACATACCTGCCAGCTCGTGACCCAACGCCACCGTGACCGCACCCGTCAAGGTGGCAAGGTCCACCATCGTGTCGGGCTTGACCTTTTCGCGCGCATAGCAAAGCGCGTCCGCCAACACGAGGCGACCTTCCGCATCAGTGTTCAACACTTCGACGGTCGTGCCGTCCATGGCGATGTGGATGTCACCCGGCTTGGTCGCGCGACCGTTCGGCATGTTCTCGGTCGCGGCCACCAGACCGTGGACTTCCCACGGCACATCGACCTTGCCCAACGCATGGAACAGGCCCAGTACCGCGGCGCCACCGGACATGTCGTAGCGCATCTCATCCATCTTGGCCGACGGCTTGATCGAGATGCCGCCCGAGTCAAAGGTGAGGCCCTTGCCGATCACGCAGATGCGGCCTTTGGCCTTGCCCTTGGGCTTGTAGACGAGGTGAACGAAGCGTGCCGGCTCGTCCGAGCCATTCGCCACGCCCAACAGCAAGCCCATGCCGAGCTTCTTCATCTGCACCGGCTCGAGCACGGTGCACTTGATGCGCGTGCCCTTGGCCAAGGTCTTGGCTGCTGCGGCAAGGTCCTTGGGCGTCATGCAATTCGCCGGCTCGTTCTGCAAGTCGCGCACGAACGCGCAGGCTTCGCCCGAGGCGCGACCGCGTTCAAAACCCTTGACATACTCTGCGCCACCAGCCACGAAGGCGATGTGCTTCAACTTGCGCGCCTTGGGCTTGGTCTTGCGCTTGTCAAAACGATAGGACCCGAGCAACGCGCCTTCGGCGGATGCGAGCCCCAACGCAAAGGCACCGAGATGATCGTGCAGCGCGCGCGGCGCATGCACAGCGGCTGTTTCAATCTGCGTTGCTTCGGCCTTCTGCACTGCGACGGCGGCGACGCGACGAGCGCGCTCGTGATCGAACTGCTCGAGCTTGCCTACCCCTAGCGCGAGGACATACAGCCCCGTGCCATCCGTGCAATCGGCCAGACGCGTCTCGCGGAACTCGCCCTTGAACGCTGCGAAAGCATGCGCGGGCACCTCGAGGCCCTTGGGCAGCTCGGGCTTCTTGCCTTCCTCCACATAGATGATGTGCAGATTGGCGGGGATGGTCTTGCCGGTGAAGTCGTGTGTCGTGAGTTTCATGAGGTGTGCGAGAGAGAGGGAGTCTGTTCGATGTAGAGCGTGTGCGTAGCGCGGCGCGCGTGCGTCACATGCCGATGTACTTGGGACCGCCGCCGCCTTCGGGCACGACCCATTCGATGTTCTGGTACGGGTCGGCGATGTCGCAGGTCTTGCAGTGCACGCAGTTGCTGAAGTTCACGATGGGACCGGCCTTGGCAGCAGGCTCCGCGTCCTTCGGCCATTCGTACACAGCAGCAGGGCAGAAGTGCTGGCAAGGGTTGCCGTACTCCTTCGTGCAACGCTCCACGCAGATGTTCGGATCCAGCACCAACAGATGCGGAGGCTGATCCTCCTCATGCACGGTGCCCGAGTTGTAGACATCCGTCAACTTGTCGAAGCCCAGCACATCGTCGTACTTGGGCTTGATCATCTTCGACTGCGCCACAGGCCGTGTCGTGGAGTGATCGGCGTGGCCCTTGCGACGCGCGACGAGACCACGGCCGCCGGTGATCATCTGCACGCCTGCATCGACCATGCCGGCCAAGAAGCCCTGATCGAAGGCCTGGCGCCAGTTGCGCACCTTCCAAAGCTCTTCTTTGGCCCACGAGTCTTCCACCAAGCGCGCGTACTGCGCCAGCTTGGCATCGCTGCAATCGTTGGCCGCGATGGCTTCGGCCACCGCCACGCCGGCGAGCATGCCGCTCTTCATGGCGAGGTGCACACCCTTCAGGCGCGAGGTGTCAAGAAAACCTGCCGTGTCGCCGACCAGCACATAGCCGTTGCCATGCAACTTGGGCATGGCAAACCAGCCACCCTCGGGGATGGTCTTCGCGCCGTAGCGCACCAACTTGCCACCCTTGAGCAGCTCGGCGATGGCCGGGTGTTGCTTCCACTGGACGAAGAGCGCGTGCGGATCGAGCTTCGCATCGTGGTGATCGAGCCCGACGACATAACCAATGGACAACTGGTTGTTCGGCAAGCCATAGATCCACGAGCCGCCATACCCGTCAAAGCCCAGCGGATAGCCGCCGGTGTGCACGACACGTTGCTTCCATTGCGCGGCGATCTCGGGCGTGACTTCCCAGATCTCCTTGATGCCGGTGCCGTACGTCTGCGGGTTGCGACCTTCGTCCAGCTTGTGGCGTTGGATCAAGTGTTTGGCAAGGTGACCGCGCGCGCCCTCACCGAACACCACAACCTTGGCGCGCACATTCATGCCCGGTGCGTAGGTCGACTTGCACTCACCATGCTTGTCGATGCCGGTATCGCGCGTTTGGATGCCGACCACGCGCTCGGAGGAACCTTCGCCTTCGAACAAGATCTCGGCGGCAGCAAAGCCCGGATAGACCTGCACGCCCAGCTCTTCGGCCTTGCCCTTCATCCAACGCACGACCTCGTGCATGGACACGATCCAGTTGCCGTGGTTCTGCAGCTGCGGCGGGCAGAGCTTGCCGTTGAACTCACGCTTGCCGCTCTGCGTCAACCACCACATGCCATCAGGACCGACCTCCGACAGGATCGGGAAGCCTTGCTCCTTCCAATCGGGGAAGAGCTCCTGCACGGCGCGCGGATTCATGACCGCGCCGGAGAGCGTGTGGTAGCCGAGATCCTCGGCCTTCTCGAGGACAAGGATTGTCTTGTCTGCTTGACCTAGGCGCTGGAACTCGCGCGCCATGGCGATGGCGCACGCGAGGTTCGCTGCACCGCCGCCAACTAGGCAGACATCCACTTCGAGCGTCTCACGCTCGACCCCTTGCTTGTTCCACGAGTGCTGGCGCAGGTCCTTCATCGTGCCGGGAGGATAGCGAACCGCACTCAGTCTGAGTACGGGCCGTAGCGTTCCGGATGCACTAAGAACGGATTCGTGCGCCGTTGCTCGCCCAAAGTCGATGTACCGCCATGGCCCGGCAGGAAGGTGACCTCGTCCCCCAGCGGCAAGAGCCGCTCACGGATCGAACGAATCAAAGTGGCGTAGTCCCCGCGCGGAAAGTCGGTGCGGCCGATCGATCCATCAAACAACACATCGCCCACGACCACGAAGGCCGCCTCGCGGTTGTAGTAGACGACATGGCCGGGGGTGTGCCCGGGGCAATGACGGACCACGAACTCCGCCTCACCGACCTTGACCGTGTCGCCGTCGACCAGCCAACGGGAAGGCTCGAAGGTGCGCGCCGGCGGGAAGCCGTAGCGTCGCGCCTGTTCGGGCAGCAAGTCGATCCAGAACTGGTCGTCCTTGTGGGGTCCGATGATAGGCACCTGGAGCCGTTCGGCTAGCTCGGCCGTGGCCGAGGCATGGTCCAAGTGCGCGTGGGTCAGCCAAATGGCAACCGGCTTGGCACCCAACTGCTGCAACTGGGCGACCAGCCCCGCCACATCGCCGCCCGGGTCGACCACCACGGCCTCCTTGGTCACGCTGCACACCAACAACGAGCAGTTCTGCTCGAAGGGCGTAACCGGATGCACATGCACATCAATCACGAGCGCTCTCCGATCCAGTGATGCCCATCGGCGTAGATCTCCTTCTTCCAAATGGGCAAGGTCTGCTTGAGCTCATCGATCAAGTAGCGACAGATGTGGAAGGCTGCGTCACGATGCGGACTGGCGACCGCGACCACCACGGAGGGCTCGCCGACGTCGACCACACCCACGCGGTGGGCCACCACCATGCGCAGCGCATGCTCCGGTCGCTGGGCCCGCGCGCGCTCGAAGATGCGGCCCATCTCCGGACCTGTCATGGCGGCAAAGGCCTCGTACTCGAGGCGCACCACGCGCAGACCGCGATTCGTGTCGCGCGTGTGCCCCGTGAACACGCAGACTGCGCCGCACGACGGATGCTCCACCTTGCGCGCCAGTTCCCCGGCGTCCAAACGACTGGACACCAGGTAGAACAGACCTTGACGCAGGGCGGCGTCCTCGTCCGCCTCGCCACCCGAAACAGGCGGCAACAGCGACAACTCTTCGTGCGCATGGAGTGTGCGCTCACCGCGCACATACTCGGTCCCAGCCACCAACGCGATGTGCTCAAGGGCGCCTAGCTGCGGGTGTTGGCTGCGCAGAGCGGCATAGAGTTCCTGAACGGAACACTCGCTCTGCGGCAAGTCCACCTGCACCTGTTCGGCGCCCGCACGCTCACGCAGTGTCGCCCATACTCGCACGGTCCACAGCATGGGCGTGATCCTGCTCAGAACGGCGTGTCGTCAGCCGAGACCGGTTCGCCACCGCCCCAGCTATCGCCACCGCCCGCGTCGCTGCGTGAGCCGCTGGTGCGCTCGTAGCCACCGCCACCACCGCCGCCGCCTTCTTCGCGACCGCCGCCCACAAACTCCCACGTGTCAGCCACGACAAAGAGCTTGCTGCGCTTGCCGCCGCCGTTCTTGTCTTCCCACGAGTCCAAGCGCAACGAGCCTTCGATGAAGGCCGGCTTGCCCTTCTTGTGGTACTTGGCGAAGGGCTCGGCGCGCGCCCCAAAGATCGTCACATCGACGAAGGTGGGCTCTTCCTTCCACTCGCCAGTGGCACCGTCCTTGAAACGACGATTGACGGCGAGCCCGAACTTGCAAACGGCCATGTTGTTGCCGGTGAAACGCAGTTCGGGGTCGCGGGTCAGGTTGCCCATCAGGATGACTTTGTTGAAGCTGGCCATAGGCGCGAAGTCTAGTGCTCGGGGGGAATGCTTGCACGCGATGCTTCCCAAGCAGCCCGAAACGACTAGACTAGCGGGGGTTCCGACGGCTCAGGACCCGCCCTTAGGCCTGTCTCTGGGTCGGCAAGCACCACCATGAATACGCCCCATCCCGAATCTGTACGCAAGAAGACCGGAGCCGAGCGCCGTCGTTGGGCGCGCGTGTCTTCGGACATGCCCATCACTTTGCAGACGCCGCGTGGGGCGGTGCAGGCTCGCATGCGCGATGTGTCACGCGCGGGCGTGTGCTTCTACATGGACCAGCCGTTGCCGTTGATGACCATGCTGCAGTTGGACCTGCCGCTGGGCAAGCACCTCATCCGTGGTGGTGGCGCGGTCGTGCGTTGCGAAAAGATCAGCAAGCATCTCGATCATTGGGAAGTGGCCGTGTTCTTGCACGACATGACCGAGAGCGATCGCGATCTGCTGGACTCCTACATCAACCAGAAGCTCGACGCGGCCAAGACGGCGTAGTGGCGCGGCACGATTAGTTCTGCAACACAGCCGACAACTTGGCGTGCAGCTGCGCGTCGCGCGCCAAGCTGCGTCGGCCGGCGTAGTCCACCGCGGTGTGCGTGCGGCCCTCGAAGTCGCAGAGACCGATAGTCAAGTTCTCTTGACGGTCATTGGCGGCTTCGTAGCTGACACGAATGGGCTCGCGCAGAGGCGCTGCGTCACTCACATGTCTGGCGGCGCGCAAGAAAAGCAGCAGGTCCAGCACAGGCCGCAACTCCACAGCCTCCACGGTTGTGCCACGCAATGACCACACGCTGCGGGCTCCGCGCACATAGCTGCGTTCTTTGGCTTCGGTAGCCAAACGCAGCCCCGTCAGCGTGACTTCATCCACAAGCAGGATATCGAGACTCTCCAGCGTCGCAGGATCGGTCTGCAGCACTGCACGCCACTCGGGCGGCACCAGTGCCACAAGGTCTTCCTCAGCGCGCAGAAAGCGCGCCAGGGAGACCGTGCCTGGCTCTGAATAGTCCGCTCCAAAGCGTCCGCCGACGAGAGCGCCGCGAGCACCTACCCACAAGCCCTCGCCCGTGGGAGCGCCAAGCTCCAAACCCGGCCGAAAGCTCGAGGCTTGCAGCGTGTCGAGCTTGGCCAGCAACGACTCCACGCTGCGCGCCTCGGCGAGGTGCGGCAAGGCGGCAAAGCCATCACCTGCGCGGCCTTCGGCCACAGTCCAGCCCAAGTGCGTGCGACGCAACTCGACCCGCGTGCCAGCACGCTCCCAGCGCACGAGATCGATCTCGGCCCGCGGAAAGCGGTGCAACTGGTGGTCCACGAACTCCAACGCGGGCGTTGTGGCCAGCTCGAGCACCGCATCCTCGACCAAGCCCACGAAAGAGCGCTGGTCCGACCCCACCACCATGCGCCCGTTCGGGGCGCGGCCGAAACTGAGCGTCGCGGATGCGTCCTGCAGTGTGGTGGTGGTCAACGTGAACGCGGCCGGATCCAAGCCGAGCGCCGCGCGCGTGCGCGTGCCCATGTCAAGAAAACTTTCCAAGCGCAGCCCGGCACCCAACTGAGCCAACAAGACAATGGCTGCGGGATCGGCACGCACCTGCCACGGCGCGCTCAAGCGCCAGACACCTCCATCCGACGCGGCCGCAAGTTGGAGATCAAGCTGTTCCTCTGCGCGCACCAGCGTGCCACTGCGTCGCACCTGCACCACTTGGCGCGCATCCACATCCGTCAAGTTGCGCGAGATCCACTCATCCAAAACGCGATCCGTAAGGGTCTCGATGTCACGCACCACCAACAGCACGTCCTCACCTGCTTGCACATACACGCGTTGGCCATCGAGGTCGACGGCCCCCACGCGCACGCGACGTTCTGAGCCATCTGCGAGGCGCAAGCGCACTTCTTGGCGCGGTGGCGAGAGAGACAAGGCCGCCAAATCAGGATTGTCTACGATGCGTCCGCGTCGCTCCAACGGCACCGACACGAGGCGCGCCACCAATTGACCTTCGGCTGCGGTGGCGTACGGCGTGATCATGGACCAGCCAGCTCCATCCGCGGTGCGACGAAACTCCGCGATGTAATCGCGCTGCACATTCTCGAGGCGCACTCCGACCACATCGGCCTCGTGCACGCCTTCCACCACGGCGCGGTCCAAGGCGCGCACATCGCGCGCCTCATCGTGCTCAAGGTACAGCCAAGCTCCTGCGAGCAGCCCTAGCACCAGCACCAGCAGCAGCAGGCTACGCCACGTCACGCGCGTCGCCTCCACCACACAACCAAGCCGGCAGCCAAGCACAAGAGCGGCACCAACCACGCGCCCAGCAGATAGATGCCCGCAAGCGCTTCCGGATCGCTGAGATCCAAACGCCGCGTAGGCGCTTCACGTCTGGCGAGAGCGATGCGATGATCGCGCGCGGCCAACCAGTTGAAGGCAAGCAGCAAGAAGTCGCGATTCTGCGGCACCATCCAGTTCGCAGCGATCTCCGGTGCGCCTACGACAAAGACACGCGTCTCCGGGCGCTCACCCTCGCGCCGGCGCTCGGCTGGCACAGCTGCCAGCGCCGGCAACGCGGCTTGAAAGGCCACTACGAAGCGCCCTTCCTCTTCACCAGCGGTGCGCGTCCAATCATGCGAGCGATCCGCAGCTTCGAGATCCAACCACGAACCATCCGGCGAGCGCAGTACTTCCATGACGGCCCCACCTGCAGGTGGAGTGCCGCGCTTCAACGCGCGCGCAGACCGCACATACACGCGGCGACCGGCGGTGCGCAGCGGTGTGGTCACGGGGTTCTGTGCGGCCATGCCGTCCGATCCAATGGACAGGTCCGCACAGGCTGGTGTGCCTTGCATCATGCCCCCGCCTAGGCTCGGTACCGGACGCGCGACGATGCCACGCGGAACGACCTCGATGCCGTAACGGCGCACCAGCTCCGCGGCCGTACCCGCACCGCTGGCAGCACCTACGGAGACGAACCAACGACCACCTGCATCGACGAACTTGGTGATGACCTCTGCGGCTGAGGCAGAGAACGGCTGGGCATCGGACAAGGTGACGACGATGCGCGTATCTGCGGGCAGACTCTGCCCCTTTTCAAGATCGATCGACACCACACGGAAGCCATCAGCTTCCAACTCGCGCACGAGCTGCGCTGCGCCAAAGTCATCCGTGCGGCGCGGATCCAAACCCGCTTGACCCACAAGCAACGCCACGGTGGGCGTGTCATCCGTGGCAAGGGCGAGGATGGCCGTGGCAAGCGTCTCTTCACCGCGGAAGGCGACCAGGCGCGCCGGCACATACGGCCCCAGTCGCGGATCAGGATTGCCCGCATCAAAGTCGGCCAGTCCACCGCGCAAGCGCAAGACTTCTTTACGCCGCTCGCGCGACAAGACCACCAAGCCACCGGCTTCGATCGCGGCCAAGCCCAACTCGCCACGCCGTGCTTCGGCACGCGCAGAAGGCTTGCCACGCTCGCCTACATCGTGGAACTCCACGCGCAAGCGGCCACCAGACTCGTCACCCATCAAACGCAACAAGCGCCGCGCGCGATCCTGCGCTTCCGCGCCGACGACTTGGAACGGCGGCTCCGGTGGCGTGAAGTACACATCGACGGTGATGTCCTCTTCGATGCGCCCGAGCACGTTCTTGGTCAAGGGATCGAGCGTGTTGAGCGCATCGGTGGACAGGTCCCAACGGGCGCGCACCAAACGCGATTCCAAGATGCGTGTGGCCAACAATGCCGCAGCAATCGCCAGCATCACGGCCAAGCTGACACGCACGCCGATCAGCAAGCGTTGGCCGCGCGACATGGACGCGTCCGCCATGTTGGACTCTTTCAGCGCCATCGACGCGCCTCCAACGAACGAGTCGCGACGAACAAGAACAGCGCCGTCCACACGAGGAAGAAGCCTGCGTAGGCGCTATCCACCACGCCGACCAAGAAGCTGGCTTTGTGATGATCGACGACATCCACGCGCGCGATGGCGGCGCGAATCCACTCGGACTCCGTCAGCGCACCCAACAGAGGCAGGATGACGATCAGCAAGTGCGCCACAATCGAGCCGAAGGCCGCCACCACAGGTGTGTTGGTGAAGCTGCTGGCGCACAGGCCCGTGGCGCAGAACAAACCAGACACGAGCACTGCGCCAAGCCAACCGCCCCACACAGCACCCCAGTCCGGTGTGACTCCTGCGCGCATCACCAAGAGTGCGTGCAACAACCCCGCCGACCACACGAGAGCCATGAAGGTCGTCGCTGCACAGAACTTGCCGAGCACGACCGCCACATCCGTGACGGGCGCGGTGAGCAAGTATTCAAGCAAGCCCATGCGCGACTCTTCGCTGATCATGCGCATGGTCAAGAGCGGCGGGAACAACGCAGCGAGAGCCCAAAACGCCCACGACTCGCCGAAGGCGAAGCGCAGCGCCAGATCCACATCGCCCTGCGAGGTCTTCAGGTAGACGAGGAAGAGCAAGCCTTGCAGCGCGTACGCAATGACCAGCAAGGTCCACGCGAGCGGCCCCATGAAGATGCCGCCCAGCTCACGACGATAGATGGCGAGAAAGCCCCTCATGGCTGGCGGTTGCTCACGGGTTCGTCGGCGGCTTGGGTGCGTCGACGGCCTTGGGCTTGCCCAAATCGCGACCTGCACCCGCGTCAAAGGGATTGAGGTTGTAGACGATCTTCGTCGGCGCAGGGGGCTTGGCGGGCATAGTCGGTGTCGTTGGCCCCAAGGTTACGAGCGGTGAAAGCTCGACCGGCGCGGCAGAGGCCGCTTGAGCAGGCTGAGCCCCGTCCAATGCACTTGACGGCAGAGCCTCGCCATCACCGAGAGCGATGCGCGCGAAAATCTGCTCCAGGCTCGGCGTGCGCCATGACAGTTCGCGCAAGGCCCAACCACGCGCAGCAGCAATCGCCCCTGCGTCTTCACGCAGGTCCGTGCTGCACACAAGGTCAAAGCACTGGTGAATGCCGAGGCGGCCCTTGTCCAGTACTTCGGACACACCCGCAATCGAGCCCAGCAGGGCTTTGGCCTTGGCGACATCGGGCCCCACCACGGCTTCCAGGCGTACATAGCTGCGATCGCCCAGCTGCTTGAGCAACTGTTCGCGTGTGCCATCGGCGGCGATGCGTCCCTTGGTCACGATGATCACGCGCGGACACACCGCTTCAATCTCGGGCAGGATGTGCGACGACACGATCACCGTGTGATGACTGGCGAGCTGCTGCAAGAGACTGCGCACCTCGATGCGTTGGATAGGATCCAAGCCCGAAGTCGGCTCGTCGAGAATCAGCACCTCGGGTTCGGGCAAGAGTGCCGTGGCCAAGCCAGCACGCTGACGCAAACCACGCGACAAGTTGCCGACCAAGTCGCGTCTGCGCTCAGTCAGCTGCACCTGCTCGAGCACGGCACCAATGCGTCGTTCGGTCCGCGCACGATCCATGCCGTGCAAGCGAGCATGGAAGCGCAACATCTCTTCGACGCGCAGCTCACGGTACAGAGGTACCGACTCGGGCAAGTAGCCGATGCGCTGGCGCACCTCGATGGAATCGCGCACCACATCAAAGCCCGCGACGCGCGCAGTGCCTGAGGTCGGTGGCAGATACCCCGCCAAAATGCGCAAGGTCGTGGTCTTGCCGGCCCCGTTGGGACCGAGGAAGCCCACGACCTCACCTTTGCCGATCTCAAACGAGACCGAGTCGAGTGCCACGTGCGCACCATAGGTGCGCGTGAGTTGTTGTACCGAGATCACAGCACGCACAAGCTACCGCCGCCGGGCTGCAGGATACAGCCGCGGTCAGGCTTTGACCTCGAAGTCGGCATCGACCGGTTCATCGCCGCCTGCGCCGCGTTGGCCTTGGTTGGGGCCAGCGCCTTGCGGCGGTGCCTGTTGGGCATGCGCAGCAGAGGCGAGCTTCTGAGCCTCGGCCTGGAAGGCAGTCATGGCCGCATCAAGGGCAGCCAGATCCTCGCCGGCCATGGCCGTGCGGACCGCATCG
>CAIKQM010000176.1 GCA_903829565.1 uncultured Planctomycetota bacterium | reverse complement strand
GTGCACGTGCGTTGCGCGGCGGCGTGTATGGCCCGATGAAGCCCGGGACGGATTCGATTCGCATCGAGTTGGAAGAGCTTCCTTGGCGCACGCTGCTGGTGCGGAGCAAGGACGGCATGCCCATGGCAGGCGCGGAGATCGAAGTACTCCCACTGCAAGGACGTCCGTCCGAAGGACAGCTGCGTGATCCTGCGATCCCTGCGGGTGAAGTGCTTGTCACCGATGCCGCGGGGTTGGTGCGCACGCCGTGGCCGAGCGACACGCCCATGCGCGCGATCGTACGCAGCGCAGGCCGCACACTCGCCACAGCCGAGATTGACTGGGGCGTGGGGCCCGATCCCTATCCGCTCGATGCACGCTGAGCGCGCAAATCCCACAGAAAGCGCGCGGCTGCAGCAAACATGGCGAGCGAGACCATGCCACGCGCGATCGTAGCCACACCGTCCACATGTACCAATTGGATGCCAAGCGCCGCACCTGCCGCAGCTCCTAGCGCCAGAGGTACAGCACGCGTGCCTTGAAGAGTGCCATCGCGTTGATAGAGGAACACACTGGTCCACGCTGTAGCCGTCGACATCGTCAAACTGGCCGCGCGTGCGCCCAAGTAGCCCAAGTCCGGCACTAAGTAGACCAAGCCCGGCACAGCGACGAGGCCACCGCCAATCCCCATCATGGGCGCCAACACGCCGGACACAAAACCGATGCCCAGAATCGCGCACCAAGCCCACGCATCGTGCTCGAGGTTGCTGAGCTGCGGGACCGCTGCGTCTGTGGCACGCACGGCGTCGAACAAGACCCACACGCCGGTAGCGAGCAACAGCAGCGTGAAGAGCTGCTTCATGCGTCGCACAGGCAAGCGTTGCGCCAAGCGATAGCCCACAAAGGTGCCAAGCAAAGCTGACAGCACCAAGGCCACGATGGTCGGCACATGCAGCGCGCGTTCGGGATGCAAGGCCTCGAAGGCAGTGGCACTGGAGGTAGAAGCCGCCACCAGCACCAACGAGTTGGCGACAGCTTGAGGCATGGGCAAGCCAAAGCCGAAGACCAACCAAGGCACGGCGAACACGCCGCCACCGATGCCGCACATGGCGCTGTACGCACCCAGCACCACACCGCCCAACGCCAGCACCCACGGCCGCGGAGCAACTGCCTGTGGCGCAACGGTCGAGGCCTTCATGCGCGCTCATTGTCGGTGGTTTCCCGGCTAAGGCAACGGCAAAGACAGCGGGTGCAATCGCTATTCTGAGTGCAGCGATACCGCCTATGAAACACCTGATCACTCTCGCCCTTCTCGCCAGCCTGCCTGCCTGCCAGTTGTTGTCTACGACTGGCGGCGAGCATGACCACCAAGCCCGCAAGGAGACCGAACGCGTGTTCCCCTACGAAGTCCACCAAGAGACGCTCGACAATGGTCTGACCGTCTTGATGATGCCCATGCCTTCGGATGGTTTGGTGTCGTACTGGTCCGTGGTGCGCACAGGGTCACGCGATGAGGTGGAAGAAGGCGTGACCGGCTTCGCGCACTTCTTTGAGCACATGATGTTCCGCGGGACGGAGAAGCGCCCCGGGAAGGTCTATGACGGCATCGTGCATGGCATGGGCGCGGACGCGAATGCCTTCACGACCGATGACTACACCGCGTACCACCTGTCGGTGGGGCGTAAAGATCTCCCGACAGTGATCGAGATCGAGGCCGACCGCTTCCAGAACCTGGCCTACGACGAACCGGCCTTCCGCACCGAAGCCGGTGCGGTGTTTGGCGAGTATCGCAAAGGACGCAGCAGCCCGTTCGAAGTGCTGTTCGAGGCCATGCAAGAGAAGGCCTTTGATCGCCACACCTACAAGCACACCACCATTGGCTTTGTGCGCGACATCGAGCGCATGCCCGAGCAGTACGCTTACTCGAAGACCTTCTTCCAACGCTTCTATCGCCCGGAG
>CAIKQM010000175.1 GCA_903829565.1 uncultured Planctomycetota bacterium | reverse complement strand
GTACACCACGACGACCCATTGCGGACGCTCAACGGGGAACCAACCACCGACCCACGCGTGTTTGCGTTGCTTGCCGGCGTCCTTGTCCGCGCGGTCTGCGGCCGACAACTGCGGGGACTCGCGGATGGCGCCGATGTCCGCCGAACCGGTCTTGCATGCCAAGCGGAAGCCCAAGCTGGCGCGGTCTAGACCTTTGCCATGTGCCGAGCCACCCGCTTCCTCGACCACCGCCATCATGGCTTCGCGCACAAAGCTCAGCGCTTCGGACTTGACCATCACATCGCGCGCGCTGCTGGGCACTTCGCGGCCGCCGATGCTCGCCACCAAGCGCAAGTCCGGCAGGCGTCCCGTGGCCAGAGCGCACATGCCGCGCGCCACCTGCGCCGGAGTGGCCTCCAAAACTTGCAAGCCGTTGGGGAAGCGCACGCGATCAAAGCGCGACTCAAGACGAGCACGCACTTGGTCATCGCTCAAACGCGCGTGCAAGCGCCAGTCTTCCCAACCCTCGCCAGCACCAAAGCCCGCCACGGACCAAGCACCCGTGGCTTGGCCGAAGCCGAACTCACGCGCCATGCTGACCAAGTCATCCGGCGGGTACTCGAGGCCCATCTGCGCGAAGTACGCGTTGCACGACACCACCAACGCGCGCCGCAAGTCACAACTGACATGCACACCGTTGCACGCGATGGTCTCGAAGCGGCCGTTGCACGGATACTGACGCTGCGGGTCGTAGGACAACTTGTCCAAAGCCCATGACGCGACAAACGGCTTGAACACACTGCCCGGCGGGTTGAAGCCGGGGCGATGGAAGACACGCTCGCGCGGCTCGCTGCGTGCACGTCCGCGACCAGGTGTGGGCTCAAGGCCCGGCGCTGCGGGTTCGGAAGCAGCCGCCAACACCGCACCATCCACCGTGCACAGCACGATGGCGCCCACGGGATTCGCGAACCAAAGCTGATCGGTGTCATCGCCGAGCGGCGGAGGCACAGGATGGGCAAGCGTCTCTTGCGCCGCTGTTTGCAAGGCAGCATCCAGCGTCAGCACCACCTCTGCTCCATCGCGCGGGGCAATGCTGGCCAGACGCGAGGCGCGCGAACGCTCATAGAGACCTTGTGATTCGTACACACCAAAGCTGCCGCGCAAAGCTGTGTCCAACCAAGCCTCGATGCCGCTGCGCCCCACCCACTCGGACTCGCGCGCGACACGACCGTCGACACCCACCAGGCTCTCCCACGCCAGCAACTCGCGCAATGACGGACGGCCCACAGTGCCCAACAACTGCGGCGCTAACGAGAGACCATTGGCATCGCGACGCACAGGCGCGCGCCGCGTGGTCTCGCGCACATCAAAGCCGGGATGCAGACCACGCTCGCGCGCCAAGCGGTGCACCAACTCGTACGAGGGCTCGCCGATGAAGCGCACAGGACGCGACGCAATGTCCACGGACAAGTACGCCTCATGCTGCAAGGCACGCGCGATGCGCTCGGCTGCGATGGCGCGCGGGGCGGACGCCTCCGGCAAACCCAGACTGCAGACACGCTCGATGGCCTCGGCATGGCGATCTTCCAACGCAGCCACAATCTCCAACAAAGCTGTGCGCGCCTCATCACCTTCGAGGCCGCGCGGACCATCCGCCAACTGCGTCCATTGGGCCACCAAGTCCGCATGCGGGTACTGCGGACGCGCATCCACCAACGGGCTATGCGCAAAGCGCTGCAGGTGCGCTAGACCGTGCCACGCGTCCGCGGCCTCTGCGTCGACCAAGGCCTGCCAATCCTCATCCACAAAGGGCAAGCAGCGCGCACCAGCCAAAGCCTGGGCATCGAGTCGCACACCCTCCAACGCGCTGGATAGCTGCGCCAGCACAGCCACTTCGTCGAAGGACTCCAAGCCTTCACGCGCGACGGCATTGCGTTGGGCATCATCGGCATAGATCGCTGCGAGACCGTACAGCACCACACGCTCCATCGCCAGCGGATCGCGTTCATTCGCGGCGCGCGCCAACACACGCGGCACCAACACCGTGTCCAGCTCTTGGCGCCAGCGTCCGGCACGGGTCGCAATCCACTGGGCGTGACGCTCCTCGCTGCGTCGCAAGGCGCGTCGCAGGAACTGCGTGTCCAATTCCTCGCGCAAGACACGCGTGGGCACACGGCCTGCATCAAAGCCGAGCGCCAACTGGAACATGGCATCGGCCTGTGCATCCTCGCGTTCATCGCGCAAGCGTTGCAAACGCTCCAACAACCGCTGCGCCGCATCTGCTTGCGGTGCAGCAGCCGCCGCCAAGTCCGCACCAAACTGCAAGCCATCCGTCTCGAGCATCTGCGCCAGCAACACAAAGCGCTCGCGCTCCTGTGCGAAACGCCGCTCCAGCAACTGGCACTCCTCGGCCACGCTGGAGCTGCGCCAAGCAGCGAACAGCTCGAGGTAACTTTGCTTGACAGGACCTTCACGCCGCAACAAGCGCAACTTGCGCTCCTCCTCGCGCGTGGCCGCCAGCAAGCGCAAGGCATAGAAGCGCAAGTCCCCTGCCCGTGCTGCGCGCCACTCGCCGCGCGGATCCGCGACAGCGGGGACTGCAAAGCCACGCAAGGCCGCACCACGACCGAAGTCATCCAGATCCGCAGGCGACAGCTCTAACAACGCACGCGCATGCGCCAAGCCTTCCCGGGCCGCGTCCACATACGACACGCTCTGCCCATACGCCGAAGTCAGTGCGTGAGCGAGTTGCCCCAGAGCACTGCCGCGCCGGAACTCGCGTTGCACATAGTCGACTTGCCAACGATCTTCGTCTTGCACCAGCGGCGTCAAGTCGTGCGCGCGCAAGGTCCCGCGGTGGTACGGCACCACTTGCGAGGAGCTGGTCAAGGCCATGGCTTGACCAGCCCAAACCTCGCGTTGGGCCAGTTGAATCTGGGCCAAGCGTGCCACCACGCCCAGCAAGGCCAAGACGAAGAGCGCGGACAAGACGGTGAAGCGATTCACCACGCCCTCCTGCGCAAAGCAGCAAGCCCTGGCAACGACTGCAGCACGCCGCCCAACACAGCCGCCAACAAGGCGCTGCTAAGTCCGGCGCTCACCACAGTGGCATACACGCCCATGCTCAAGCCTGAGGCAGTTCCGTCACCATCTGCTGCGCGTAGCGCGCCAGAGACCGTGCTCCACAGCAGCGCACTCGCCACGCACACAAAGGCTGTAGCAGCACGTCCCAACACGCCCGCTGCATCCAACACACGCCGCACCAACAGCGCCACCCACAAGGCCAAGAACGTCCCACCCACCAGCACCGAAGGCTCATCAGGCGCAAACGGCGCGCGCGCGATCGCTGTCAAGGGCACTAGCCACCAAAGGTCTTCGTCCTCCGCGCGCGCGATGACCGCGCAGGCCAACACCAAGGACAACGCCGGTGTCCAAGCACCCAACGTGTCACCCAAGAGCGCTTCCAATCCCGCGCACCACAGCAGGAACACCATGTACACCAACATGCTGAGGATGCGCGCTCCGCTCATGGTGCTTCCTCATTCGATTCCAACCACACACTGAGGCGACGCACATCCACGACCGAGGAACGCACGTGCACCGTGCGTGCAGCGCCACCAACGACAGGATCACTCGTGCTACGTGCGGGCTGCAGCAGACCCAAGCGCAGACCTGCAGGCACACCGCGCTCGCTGCCTGCGGACCACAGCACCACCTGCGCGCGGGGCGCACGCTGCACAAGGTCCTGCAAGCGCTGCATACCCAAGGCGCTGAGCTCCAACGACACATCCGTGTCATTCACGCGGCCTAGACCGCGCACGCGTCCCAAAGCAGCCACCTCACTCGTGCCATCCAACTGCGCCACGGCTTCCACTTCGAAGGCTGGATCTCCGAGCAAAGCCACATCCGCCATGCCGGCTGACTGAGCCAAGACGCGCCCGCAAAGCTGCAGTCCATTGACCACGGCAGCTCCTGTGCGCAACGGTCGCTGCGGATGGTCCACCACCTTGAGAGTCTCGCGATGGGACCACACATTGCCGGCCGACAAGCTCATCAACGCAGCCCAGCGCTGCGCATCGAGCGGCTCACGCGCGCTCACCATGCCACGTTGCGCGGGCGCAGCATCCACCAACACGGCGACATGGTGCAAGCCATGTTCCCAATCCACTTGCGTGCGCACGCCGTGCAGCACCGCGGCTCCTTCCACGAGCACTTCCAACTCGCCGAGCTTGTAGCCGTTGGCGCGCGTGCGGCCCGCAGCCCCCGAAGCATCCGGCGTCTCTTGCACACGCACCTCGCCCGCGCGCACGCGACGATCACTCGGGGCATGAGCCGCCAGCACCACCGCAGGTGCTCCGGTGCCGCGCTCGCGGCTCAACTCACGGCGCAAACCACCCACCACAAGGCGCGCGATCTCGTCCTCGTGCCGCGCGATGGCTCCTACGCGATGGTCTCGCGCCGTAACCAGCTCGATCTCCCACTCTGCCCCGTGCTGGCCGCTGACACGGCCCACATAGTGATTCTGCAGCACCACCGGATCGCCCACACGCACGGCCAGGTCATCGGCGGCGCGCACCAACAAGCGATCAGGAGCACGCTCCACGCGCGCCACGACTTCACACGCGACGAAGGTGCGGCCGGCGCGCAGCTCCGGCTCAAGCGGCAAGACGGCAGCGGCGAGTGCAGCGCGCACGCGCTGTGAGCCTTGCACCAAGGTTGCGCTGTCTTCGGCTTGCACAGCGCGCCCGCGCAACCACACGAACGGCTGGGCCAACACGGCCACATACCGTGCCGGTGTCAAAAGTACTGCACAGGCTTGCTCCATGCCCTCGACACGGCGCAACGAAAGAGCAAGGCACAAAAGCAGCAACACCAGCTGCAGCGTGCGCGAGCGCAGCACCCCCACGACGCACCACGACCGCAGGGCGGCCGCTCAGTCCTCTTCGCCGGAAGACAGCACAGGTGCGAACACCTCGAGGTTCTCGAGGAACACGCCCGTACCGCGCGCAACGGCGGTCAACGGATCGTCCGCGACCTTGGCAGGAATCGACAAGGACTCCGAAATCGCTTCGGACAAGCCATAGAGCAGCGAACCGCCACCACACAAGGTGAGGCCTTGATCGACCAAGTCTGCTGACAGTTCCGGCGGTGCTTCTTCCAGCACGCCACGCACGGCTTCGCAGATTTGACGCACCGGCGCGCTCAACGCTTCGCGGATCTCGAGCGATGTGACGGTTGTCTTGCGCGGCAGACCCGTGACGCTGTCACGGCCCTTCACCTCCATCGACAACTCCGTCTTCATCGGCCACGCCGAGCCGATCGTCAGCTTGATGCGTTCCGCTGTTTGCTCGCCGATGAGCAAGTTGTGATGACGACGCAGGTGCGCAATGATCGCCTCATCCATGTGATCGCCGGCGGTGCGCAAGCTCGTCGCCACGACCATCTCGCCCAACGCGAGCACCGCGATGTCCGTCGTGCCGCCGCCGATGTCGACAATCAGCGAACCGTGCGGTTCGCGCACCGGCAAGTCGATGCCCAGACCTGCTGCGAGCGGCTCATCGATCAAGTACACGCTGCGCGCACCGGCGCGTTCGGCGCTGTTGATGACGGCGCGACGCTCGACCGCCGTGATGCCCACCGGCACCGCGATGACCACGCGCGGCTTGACCCAGTTGCGCCCCGAGTGCACCTTCGTGATGAAGTAGCGCAGCATCTTCTCCGTCACATCAAAGTCGGCGATCACGCCGTTCTTCAAAGGACGAATGGCTTCGATGTTGCCGGGCGTCTTGCCCAACATGGCTTTGGCTTCGATGCCGACGGCCATGCCGTTGTTCAGAACTTCGCCGGTGGTCTTGTCCACTGCCACGACGCTGGGCTCATTGAGCACGATGCCACGACCACGCACGCTGACGAGTGTGTTGGCCGTGCCAAGGTCGATGCCCATGTCGACCGAGAAGCGGCCGAGCATCCATTGCAGAGGTTTGAAAACCGAGCTCATCCGAGGGAGTGTTCCTAGGAGTGTTCCAAGGGGGGGTGTTCGAGTCAGGTCTGCTGCGCTTGATCAACGCGCGACCTCTCAGCGGAGTCTAGCGGTCGCAGTTGCGCGTTCAAGCACCACGAAACGCTAGATCGCGCGCGACGACAGCAAGTTGCAAAAAAGAAAGGCCGACCTTCTCGCGAAGATCGGCCTGTGCAGATTCAACTGGCGTTGATCAGAAGAAGACGCCCTTGCCAAACGCGGCAGCGGCGTACATGTCCATCACCACGATGGCCGCCACGAGCGTGATGGCCGTGAAGATCTGGACCGCTTCTGCCATGCCCATGCCGGGCTTGGCGGCTGCCGCATCAGCAGCTGCTTCGGGCTTACCCTTGGCGGCTGCGGGACGGGCGGAGGGACGGGGTGTTGCCATGGTGGATGCTCCTTAGACCGTAAGGGATCAGAGGCGGGTCGCCGCGCCGTCGCCTTGACGGATCGACTGGCCGGCCACCGAGCGGGTCAGGATGGCCGAGCACATGGTCTCGTGCACGAACTCGACGCGAGCTTGGCCCTTGTAGACCTTGCCGTCGTAGATCTCGAAGGTGAAGCCGCGCTTGACGCCATCGGCCGTACCCTTGTTGATCGCGATCAAGCCCGGCTGAACCGCGGTCGAGATGTCGAGCACCGCGCCCTTGATGTCGGGCATGGCGGCGAAGTCGCTGACGCGCGCGCCGGTGTTGGCCACCAGGGTCGCCAACTCGGTCTCCAGACGGCCGATCTCCTTCGAGTTGGCCATGGCGGCCTTCTCCATGTCGGCGATCATGTTGTTGGCGGTCTCGAGGGCGGCGTTCTTGTCAGCCGCATCCTTCTCGGCGGCCATTTGCGTTTCCATCGAAGCGCGGGCCTTGTCTTCGGCATCGCGCTGGGCAGCGATCGCCTTGTCGCGCTCGCCTTGCAGCTTGACCTTGCCGGCTTCCATTTCGCTCAGGGTCGCGGCAACCTTCGACAGGTCGGCGCGCATCTGGCTGTTCTTCTGGGTCTCGCCGTCGTAGTCGGCCTTGTTGCGCTCGGCCAAACGGCGCGCTTCGTCGCGCTCGTTTTGCAGCGTGTTCTTGGCAGTGGTCAGTTCTTGACCTTCAGCCTTGAGCTTGGCGACGTCGGCTTCGAGTTGCTTCTTGGAAGAAGCGTGGTCCGCCATCTCCTTCTCGTACTTGGCCTTGAACTCCGCGTTCGTGTTGTACGCGTTCATGGCCCAGCCGAAGAATGCGCCGGCGAGGACGAGGTTCAGGACGATGAAGATCTTTCCGAGGGAGCTCATGCCTTGAGTTCTGGCTGGTGGGGCGGGAGGAACGCGTTGCCACGCAGAGGAATCTGCACTGGCAGCGCGGGAATCCGCGATGGCTGTGGGGGGCTGGTGAGGGCCAAGACGCACCGCGCAGCAGGGACTGTGCGCGTGACGCTTTGGGCTTGTGGCTGTAAGTCCTTGTGCGGTAGAGACTTGAGAAGTCTGCCTCCGCCATAGGATCTACAGTGGTTGGGGAGTGTAGGAAGCGCCCCGTCCCATGTCAAGCAAAGCAACGCAGATGCGTGCGGGACTCGCGCAGGACGGGGCCATCCCTCTCTCGTGCGCCCTCTACCGCGAGCGCCAGCGCAAGTAACCCAACAGAGCCAACGGCGCCAAGGCCAGTCCCCATAACCACATGAGGCGTAAGCGGCTGTAGACGGTTCGGGGTAACTCCCCCGCCGCCGCGCGCACCGGCACAGGCAGGTCAACGGCCAAAGTGCCCCGCACCATGCGGTCACGGCCATCGATTTCCAGCCGCTCGACGCGCCCATCCGGATGGACCAGGGCGCTGACCCCCGCATTGGTGGCGCGCAGCAGCGCACGGCCGGTCTCGGCCGCAGCCACGCGGCTGAAGGCGATCATTTGGTCGTACTCAAAGGACTCTTCGTACCAAGCCTCATTCGAAACGACGATGTGCAACTCGGCGCCCTGAGCAGTGCCGCGCGCGTAGACGTCCTCGAAGCTGTTGTCAAAACAAACGGACAACGCGGCGCGCACGCTGCGACCTGAGCGCAGCGGCAAATCCACGACCGCCACATCGGGCTCCGCGGCAAGATCCGGAATGTAGCCCGCCAACGCAAAGGCGGTGTCGCGCACAAGCCCCACACGCTCGAGCCCCGCCAGCGACTCCGCGCCCGGCACGAGGTGCAGCTTGCCGCCGCGCCCCAGGCGCTGGCCGTTTTGCCATACGATGACGGCGTTGGTGCGCCGCACCCAACCATCGATCAAGCGCAGTTCTTCCGCTCCAGCCAGATAGATCGTGCCCGGCGCCAGCAACGGGGTCTTGCCCGTTTGCAACAAGCGCAGCACAGCGCGCTCGTTTTCGTGCAGCGTCTGCATGTCGCGCTCATCCAGCTGGTAGCGCGCCCATTCCGGCGAGCGCGCGCCCTTAGCCGCAGCCACATCCAAGCCGGGTTCAGCCAACAAATACGGCAGCGTGGTCTCGCCCCACGCGACTAGGTCCACGGGACCCTGCGCGGCGAGTCCTTCGCGCGTCAATTGCAACGACTCGCGGAACAGCTCTTGAGCCGAGCGCGGCTCCATCTTGCGGCGCTGCTCGAACGAGGGCTGCACCAACAGGGCGCGCCCCACGGTCTCCGTCGGCGCGGGCGACGTGACGAGTCCGGCCAGTACGAGCAGCGCGAGAGCCGCGCCCGCATGCCCGAGCGCGCGGCGCGGACGCACCTCGCGCTGAATCCACGGCCAAGCGAGCGCTCCTGCGGCGTACAGCACCACAAAGCTGAAGCCCGCCGCACCGAGCACACGCAACGGGGCCACATGGAGCTCGGCGTAATAGTGCGCTGTGCGCATCCAGCCAAAGGCGAAGGGCGGCTCCAACTGGGTGCGCGCGATTTCGAGGGCGGTGTACGCGCTGGCGAAGGCCAGCGGCACACCGACGCGCACCAAGCGCCGCGCAAGCGTCGCCGCGACGGCGTAGTAGACCCCTGGGACGATGGCGACAGCCAGCAGGGTGATCCAGAGCACTTTGGTGCTCCAGAAGCACTGCGCCGAAAGTCCGACGGCGGCGGCCAGCCAGTCGGTCCAGAGGCGCCAGCTGCGCCAACCGGTGCGGGGCGAGGGGGCGGTGGGGAGGAGGCTGGCGGCGGCGAGCCAGATGAGGCCGAGGGTGGCGGTG
>CAIKQM010000174.1 GCA_903829565.1 uncultured Planctomycetota bacterium | reverse complement strand
GTGCACGTGGCGCGTCTGGCGCGCGCTTGGTCGGGTCGCATGGTGCTAGGCGACGCGTGGTTGGTGGCTTTGCGTGCACAGAAGGATGAGCATGAATTGCAGCTCCTGCGACGAGCAAGTGAGCTGACCCAGCTAGCTGTGCGTGAAGTCGCCTTGACACTGCAACCGGGGCTGACGGGAGCCGAGGTCGCAGCCCGCATGGCAGCGGCACATGAGGCACTCGGCATGAGTGGCAGCTGGTGCTTGGCGTTGGTGGGGCCTGCAGCTGCCTTGCCTCACGGAGACCACTCGCCGCGTCCTGTAGCGAAAGGCGATCTCTTGCTCGTCGATACCGGAGCCACACTGCTGGAGTACCAGAGCGACACCACGCGCACATGGTGCGTGGAAGGCGAGCCAGGCGTAGAAGCCCAACGCGCGTGGCAGGCGACTCGTAGCGCTCAAGTCGCGGCCTTTGAGAGCATCCGTCCGGGTGTGCCGTGCCGCACGGTGGACGTCGCCGCGCGTGCCTCTCTCGAACGCTCCGGATTTGGCGCAGGCTATGCAGCGCTCACGCACCGGCTCGGCCACGGCATTGGCATGGAAGGACACGAGGATCCGTACTTCGACGGAGGCAGCGAGGTCATCCTCGCCCCTGGAATGACCTTATCCAACGAACCCGGCGTGTACCGCGAAGGTTCCTTTGGTGTACGCATCGAAGACATCGTCGTCGTGACCGACACGGGCGCCGATCACTTTGGCGCTTGGCAGACCGACTGGCGTAGCCCTGCTTGATGAACATCCAACCCACGTCATTCCGAGTCGTGCTGCGTATCGCATGGATGGAGTTGCTCTCGTCCGTGCGCGACCGCATGACGGTGCTGTATGCCATCGTGCTGCCTCTGGTCTTGTATCCAGTGCTGCTGTTCGTGGCGGTGCAGGTGTACCTGCTTGTGCGCGGGCGCGAGCAGCATACGGAGGTCCGTCTGGGTGTGATGGCGCCCAGCGATCAAGTCCAGCAAGTGGGCACACGCGGCTCCCCTACGGAAGGCATCCTGCAAGCAGTATGCATGCGCACACCCGATGAGTGGATGCCGGACAGCACCGCCACCACCGACAGCGCCACGAATGTAGAGGCGGTGCGCATTGTCGAGGTGCGCAGCGGTGAGCGCGAAGAGGCACTCGCCTGGCTCTCACAAGCAGACGCTCCCGACGCCATCTTGTTGGTAGGCACTGCACCAGGTGCGCAGACCGAGTTGGTGTACGACTCCACCACGGAACGCGGCGATCTGGCCGCACGACGCATCCAGCCGCGCCTTGCCACGCAAGCCGAGAACCTGCGACTCGTAACGGCGCAGCGCAACAACGTGCCTCCGGCGCGGATGGATGCGGTTGCCGACGGTGGGCGGCGCGACCTCTCACCCAACGAGAGCAAAGCGGCCTTCTTGATGAGCTTCTTGCTCCCGATGCTGTTGGTGTTCATGACACTCTCGGGCGCGTTCTATCCGGCCATCGATGTCACCGCCGGCGAGCGCGAGCGCGGCACGCACGACACAACCTTGTTGCTACCCGTGGATCGCGCGACTGTGCTGCAAGGC
>CAIKQM010000173.1 GCA_903829565.1 uncultured Planctomycetota bacterium | reverse complement strand
GGCTCGGCCTGCGCGTCGGTGGAGGCTCGATTCCGCATCAAAGGGAGCGGCCGCCCTTGGGGCGAATCTAACCGGACGATTGCGGGCCTCACCGCAGGACAAAAAACAGGCCTTTTCACCTACGTAGAACACAGGCTCTGTGACTTCGTGCACAGCCACCCACGCCAGTATCTACCTCCGCTATCATGCGCCCCTCATGTTCACCGGCCTCGTAGAAGCCACCGCCCCCCTCATCTCCCTCACCCCCGCCGGAACCGGCGCCCGTTTGGTAGTCGGCGCCCCCCTCCACAACGGACCCGCCTGGGACGTACGGCGCGGCGCTTCCATCAGCGTCCTCGGCGCGTGCTTAAGCGTGGTCGACCGCGGACCGGCGGGTGAGATGGTGTTTGATCTGTCGTCCGAAACCCTGGCGCGCACCCGCCTCGGTCGGCTGCCGGTGGGGGCGCTCGTCAACCTCGAGCGCGCCATGCAGCTCGGCGACCGGCTCGATGGGCACATTGTGTCGGGGCATGTCGACGGCTTGGGGCGCATTGTCGAGCTGCGGGATGCGGGCGATGGTGGCTGGCGCGTGGCCTTTGAGGTGCACGCGGGGGGCGAGCGCTACTTGGTCGACAAAGGCTCCGTGACCCTAGACGGCATCAGCCTGACGGTGATCGAGCCGCGGGGGCGGCGCTTTGAGGTCGCCGTCGTGCCGATCACTTGGGAGAAGACCAACCTCTCGCGCGCCAGAGTCGGCGACGAAGTCCATGTGGAATCGGACCTCGTCGCCAAGTGGATCGAGCGCCTGCTGCCGCCCGCCCGCTGAACTCGTCCGCGCTAGAACGCGCTGAAGAAGATGCTCGTGAAGGTCGTGATCGGCGCGGCCTCGCGTAGCTCTTCCAAGCTGCGCGTGACGATGTTGAGCGCCGTCTTGATTTGGCGGTAGATGTCGTCGTCGAGGACCAACTTGCCCAAGGTGCCTTCGCCGCGTCGCAGAGCACCGGTCACGACGGCGATGTCCTCGCTGATGGTGCGCAAGTTGTCGTACAGCTCCGGCCGCACGACCAGCGCCCCGACCGTACCTTCGCCGCGCGCGATGCTACCCGTGATCGAGGCCACATCGTTGGCGATGGCCGGGTCGTTGACGAGCACACCAATGGTGCCGGTGCCGGCATCGATCTTGCGCACCACGGAATCGACGCCTTCGAGCGAACTCTTCAGGCGCTGGGCGAGCAGCGGATCCTGCAGCAAGGTTGCCACGGTGCCTTCACCGCTGCGGGCGTCGCCGGCGAGCAAGCGCACCTCGTCCAGCGTGGCGGTCAGAGTGGTGGAAGCCCGCAGGAATTCGTCGTAGAGCGCGTCATCGCTGAGCACTCTGCCAGCAAGGCCTTTGCCAGCCTGGAGGTCCGCTGCGATGCGCTCGATGCTGGCCGCGGTGCGCGAGGCGGACGCCACTGCCGTGGCGAGGTCCTCTGCCATGCGTTCATCCACCAACAAACGCCCCACGGTGCCTTTGCCTGCGCGCACATCCGCGAACACGGCATCAAGGCTTTCCAAGATGCTCTTGAGGGGCTTCTCCGCATCCGAAACGAGCACGCCCAAGGCTTCGATCGGGTTGCGCGCCACGGTGCCGTACAGCACTTGATCCAGCGGCACCAGCTCACCGTTGGGCGGACCCGGATCGATCCACAGATTGCGCCCGCCCAGCAGCGTCGCATCGCGAATCGAAATCGAGAAGCCCGTGCGCAAAGGCAGCGGTTCGTTCAACGAAGCGGTGACGGTGATGCGCGCATCGGTCGGTGCCTGTGGATCAAACACCAAGCTCTTCACGCGTCCCCAGCGCATGCCGGCCACAAGCACACTGTCGCCTTCGCGCAAGCCGTTCGTCTCCGCGAAGCGCACGCGCAACGTCGGACGTTCGGCAAACAGCGCAAAGTCCGTGAGAAACAGGGTGAAGTACGCCAACACCGCGAGGACGGCGAGGACGAACAACCCCAAGATCGTGGTGCGCTGCGAGTTCATGGCGGGGCTCAGTCAGGGTTCGGGCCGAGGAATTGCCGCAGGCGCGGATCGCTCGACGAGAAGAACTCCTTGGGAGGAAGTTGCAGGTGTGCGCGGCCCTTTTCAAGGAAGAGCACCTCGTCCGCGACCGTCTTGATGCACGCGACCCGGTGCTCCACGACGATGGAGGTCGTGCCGAGGCGCACTTGCACCTCGCGGATCAGGTCGTTGATGGAAGCCGAGATTTCAGGGTCCAAACCGGCGTTCGGCTCGTCGTAGAGCACGATTTCCGGCTCGGTGACCAGCGCCCGCGCAAGGCCCACGCGCTTCTTCATGCCGCCGGAGATCTGGGAGGGCATCTTGTCGAAGGACTGCTTGGCGATGCGCACCAAGTCGAGCTTCTCCTCGACCTTGGTGGCGATCTCGGCCTCGGACAAGCGCGTGTTCTCGCGCAGGGGCAAGGCCACGTTGTCGCGCACCGACAACCAGTTGATCAGTGCGCCCTCTTGGAACAGGAAGCCGATCTTCTTGCGCAGGACAGCGAGCTCGCGCGGCTTGAGCTTGGAGGGTTCTTGTCCCTCGACCAGCACCCGCCCCGCATCGGGCTTCATCAAGCCCACGGCGTGCCGCAGGATCACCGACTTGCCCGTGCCCGAAGGCCCCATGATCGCCAAGCATTGGCCACGGCGCACTTCGAAGGTCAGGCCGTCGAGCACACGCTGGGTGCCAAAACTTTTGACAACCTCCTCAAAGCGGATGACCGGCGGTTCGATGGGCTTGGTACTCGACATGTGCTGGACTCAGCTTTGGTAGAGGAGCCAGGTCATGAAGTAGTTCGAGATGATGATGGCGATGATCGAGTCGCGCACCGCAGCGCGCGTCGCGCGGCCCACACCAAGCGCACCACCGTGCGCTTGCAAGCCCGAGGCACAGCCGATCACGGCGACGAGCGCGCCAAACACCACGGATTTCAGCAGTCCGCTCCACACATCCTTGGGCAAGGGCAGGAACTGCGCGGGCGTGCGCAGCGCCTCCAAGGCGGAGTCGATGTACAGTTGCCATGACACATTTAGCTGCGATTGCGCCACGAAACCGCCACCCAGCACGCCGATCGCATCGCACACCACCGTCAAGAGCGGCGCGGCCAACATCAACGAGACCACGCGCGGCAACACCAACAGCTTGACGCGGTCGATGGACAACACCTCGAGCGCCGCGAGCTCGTCCGAGACGGACATCGTGCCGATTTCCGCGGCCATGGCGCTGCCTACGGTGGCAGCCAAGATCGTCGCGGTGATGAACGGTCCCATCTCGCGCGCCATGCTGACAGCGACGATGGTCCCGATTTGATCCTGTTGGCCAATGCGCGCCAGCTCGATGCCGGTTTGCAACGACACGATCATGCCGATGAAGAGGCCCACCAGCAGAATCACATGCAGCGTCTGGATCGCGCTGCCGTAGAGCTCTTGCGCAATCAGCGCGCGACGACGCGGGACATCGTGCAAGCGCGCGAGCACAGCACCAAAAAGTTCCAAGCGCAGCCCCAGAGCCAGGCCAAGTCCGCTGATGGTGGTCCAAATGCCCATGGTGTGTGCGCGCTAGAAGCTAGCGGAGCGCTCTCCTCGTTGCAGCGGCCAGCCGGGACCCGGCATGGCCGGCGGCAGCCACTCGACCTCTTGGGCCTCGCCCTCCGTGCGCCAGCGCAGGAGGCCGAACAACAACGAGGTCTCGTGATGCACACCGGTGTCGTCGGTCCAAGTGCGGCGCGCCCACAACGCGCTGAAGTTGCGGCGGTCTTCGACTTCGTCTTGCTCGCGGCGCCACAATCCCAACCACGAGCGCTGTTGGACCACATCGTGGTCGACGCGCTCGTGCCACAGTTCCCACATCCACGCGTACATCTCGTCGATTTCGGGCGTCTGCCAGAGCGGGTTCAAGGCTGGGAAAGCCCACTCGTGTTCCCACGGCTCGCGTTGGTCGGACTCGAAGAACGGCCAGAACTTGCGCCATGTGCGCTGGCCTCCTTGACCGTCGGTGCGTGTGGTTTGTTGCCAGAAAGGCAGCACATCCACGCCCTCTACGGTGGAGTCCGGATAGATCTCGCTCCGCCAGTTGACCAACGGGAACAGCACCCAGCGCGATTCCAGCGTGGGGTCCTTGTAGTACGACCAAAACGGCCAAAGGCGGCGGCGCGTGATGCCTTCGGTCGGTGCATCGAGCCAGCGCACGAACGGCCATGGCGCGTCAAAGGCCGCGTAGCCGGTGCGCGGATCCGAGCCATAGCCAAAGAAGGGCCAGAGCGCGATCCAGTCAGTGCGTGCGCCACGCACGGAACGACCCACCAGCGGGAAGACCATCCAACGCTGCTCGTGCAGATCGCTCGAAAGGCGCAAGTCGTTCTCTTGCACATGCAGAATCGGCCACAAGAACGTCCAGCGGTCGTAGCTGCCTTCGCGGGCGGCATGGCTGTACAACGGCAGGATGTGAGAGCCAGTCGCTGACGGCAGTTCCGGATCGCGCGGACCGGTCCAGCCAAACAGCGGGAAGAGCACATGCTTGCCTACGTCGTTGCCGCGGCGCGTGCGCAGCCACAGCGGAAACAGCGTGAATTCGATGCGATCGTAGGAGAGGAAGTTCTCCATCACGCCGGTGAACGGGAACCAGGCGCGCACAATGCGGCCGTCCTCGCGTTGGCTCCAGTACACGCCCGGCAAGGCGAAGAAGGTCTTGACCTCGCGCCCCGAATCCGTGGTGTGGCGTTCCCAGCGCGCCACCGGCAGCACTTGCCAGAGGTACTCGTTGGGGCGCTCTTTCTCGATGCCCAGCGGCACGAGGAAGTGCGTGGTCGCATCCCCGTCGGAGGTGCGATCGCGGTACGCGAAGGGCCGGAAAGCCCAGTGCGACCATGGCCCGTTCGGGCGCACGCGCCGTGAGCGCCCCACACCGCCGAGTGCTTCGGTCTCGACGCCGCCGCCGGCCATCGAATGGCGCGACACGAGCGGGGACAGCACGCGCTCGCTGTCCATGGAGGCGCAGGACCCGCTCGCCAGGCAGGCAGTCAGGAGAGCGACGAGCAACCGCGCAGATACCACGGCCCGATGCTAGCGGATCGCAGACCGTATCTCGACCTTGTCGCCTCGCGGGGGTATCGTCGCCTGCACGCGATGAAGACTGTCCTCTCCGGCATCCAACCCAGCGGCCGCCCGCACCTCGGCAACTACTTCGGCGCCATCCGCCAGCACATCCAGCTGCAGGAGCGCGCCGATGCCCGCGGGTTCTATTTCATCGCGGACTATCACGCGCTAACTTCCTCGCGCGAGCCCGAGAAGCTGCGTGAGGCGGTGCGCGATGTGGCCTTGACCTACTTGGCGCTGGGCCTCGACCCCCAGCGCGCCGTGCTCTTTCGCCAAAGCGATGTGAAGGAGGTCTGCGAGCTCTCGTGGCTCTTGTCGTGCGTGACAGGCATGGGGCTGTTGGAGCGTGCTCACAGCTACAAGGACAAGCTCGCCAAGGGCCTCAAGCCCAATGTGGGCCTCTTCACCTACCCGGTGCTGATGGCGGCCGACATCTTGGCCTACGACTCGGACCTAGTGCCGGTCGGCAAGGACCAGATCCAGCATGTCGAGATGACGCAGGACATGGCGGCCTCGTTCAACGCGCTGTACGGCGAGGTGTTCCGTCGTCCCGAGCCGCTCGTGCCCGAAGAAGCGCACCTTGCCAAAGTGCCCGGGCTCGATGGCGAGAAGATGAGCAAGAGCTATGGCAACGATGTGTGGATCTTTGAGAGCGGCAAGGAGCTCAAGAAGCGCATCAATGCCGTGGCTACGGATTCGCGCCCGCCCGAGGAGCCCAAGGATCCCGAGGGCATCGTGCTGGTGCAGCTGTTGGAGCTGTTCCTCGACACGACGGAGCTCGAGCAGTGGAAAGAACGCATTCGCGCGGGTGGTGCCGGCGCTCCGGGGTACGGGCACCTCAAGGTGCGCTTGATGGAAGCGATGGAGACACGCTTTGCCGAAGCGCGTGCCCGGCGTGAAGAGTACTTGCGTCATCCGGCCGAGGTCGACGCGATCTTGGCGCGCGGCGCGGCGCAAGCGCGTGAGCGTGCCGTCGCGGTGCGGGACCGGGCGCTCGCGGCCTGTGGCTTGCGTTGACAAAACAACTTGACAAAACAACTACCGGCAATCTGCGCTACCTATCGATGAAGATCTCTCACCTTGTGTGCTGTGCAGTCGTGCTCGTGGCGGGCTGCAAGTCATCGTCCTCGAGT
>CAIKQM010000172.1 GCA_903829565.1 uncultured Planctomycetota bacterium | reverse complement strand
GAAGCCTGCGTTGCTGTCGTCCCACGACTGATCGACTTGGTTCTTCGTGATCACGCACAGCACGTACGCACCATGCGGTGCCGACACCAGCAGCACTTCTGAACGCGAGGCGTTGACTGCGCCCTGTTTGCTGATCACATGCACATCGCTGGGTACCGAGCTCAAGGCCTCGCCATCCCAGTACGCACGGCCGAGCATGCGGTCCAAATGTTCATCGGCAGCCGGAGAGACCGCGCGCCGTTCGCGAATGGCGACGAGCATCTCGGCCATCTCGCGCGGCGTCGTTTGGCCCCAACCATACTGCTTGTAGTCTGATTCACGGCCAGCAACGCGCGAGTTCACACGCGTGACGCGATAGCCATGAGCTTCCATCCACGCGTTGATAGCTGCGCCGCCGCCAGCCAGATCTTCGCACCACACGCTGGCTGTGTTGTCGGAGAGTGACTCCATCAAGAACAGCAACTTGTTGGGCTCCACTTTGGCACCAGGCGTGAGCTTGGCCACAAGGTCATCGCCGCCACGCCCGTACTTGGGGTCGTAGGGGACGGAGGCCTTCCAGTCGAACTGCCCGGACTCGACTCGCTGCAACAAGCCCAAGGCGATCGGCACCTTGATCAACGAGGCGGTGGGGAACACCTCATCTGCACGCAACGCCACTTCGCAAGTGCCATCCAGAGAGCTCACGTACAGGCCCACATCGCCGGCGAAGTCCGCTGTGAGCGCGCGCAAGTCGCGCTCTAACGCCTGCGGATCCGGACGCTGCTGCTGTGGCATCTGGCACCCAACCAACAGCAGCAACCCGGCAATCCAACGCATCAGAGCACGCGACACGCTTTCAAGGTGGCGCTCAGGCGCGTCTTCGTAGCTGACTCCAACGGCGCCAGCGGCAAGCGCACTTCCGAAGACATGAACGGGAAGCGTTGTTCGAGCGCCCACTTCACCGGCACAGGATTGGGCTCCAAGAACAAGTCATGCGCCAACGGAGCAAAGCGCTCCACGATGGTGGCGGCGAGCACGCTGTCTCGCTGTTGAGTGGCGCGCACCAGCGCAGCGCACTCCGCAGGCAAGAGGTTGTTCACCACTCCGATGACGCCGACCGCGCCGGCTTCGAGGAAATCCACCAGCGAGGCATCGTCGCCGCACAGGACGGCACAAGGAGTCTCTTGCACCAAACGCCGCACGCGCTCGAGATCAGGCTTGGCCTCTTTGACGGCCACCACATGTTCGTACCGTTGTCCAAGTTCCTTGACAACTTCGACCGGCATATCGACCCCGGTGCGCGACGGCACGTTGTACAGGACGATCGGCGTACGCACCGCATCCGCCAGAGCCGAGTAGTGCAGCACGAGGCCGCGCGGCGACGGCTTGTTGTAGTACGGCGTCACCGCCAACAGCGCATCGGCGCCCAACAATTCGGCCTCACGCGCGTGCGTGATCGTGGTGCGCGTGTCATTCGTGCCGACGCCGACCACCAACGGAATGCGCCCAAGCAGCTTCAGGCGCGCCTTCGTCACCAGCTTGCGCCGCTCTTCGCTCGAGAGAGTCGCTGCTTCGCCAGTGGTTCCGCACACGACGATGCCGTCGGTGCCCTGTTCCATGTGCCACTCAAGCAAGCGCTCGAACGCCACCCAATCGACCGCACCGCCACGCATAGGCGTGACCAGCGCGACTAGACTTCCTTGCAACTGGCAGCGAGGGTGCAACTGGTTCATCGCGTGTTTCCTCCGCGGCACAGGCGCACCATGCTGCCGACCGCTTCGTCCACACCAGTGAACACGCTGCGTGCAACGATGGCAAAGCCGATGTTGAGTTCCTCCACATGCGGCAGCCGCGCCACCGGCGCCACATTGTCGTAGTCGAGCCCGTGGCCCATGTTGACGCGCAATCCGCCATCGTGCGCGGCGATGGCTGCACGCTCGAGGCGCGCCAACTCGCGCACTTTGGCCCGCCCCTTGGCTTGCGCGTAGCGCCCCGTGTGCAGCTCGACGAACTCTGCGCCGGTGTCCACCGCCGCAGCCAGCTGCTCTACATCCGGATCGACGAATAACGACACCTCAGCACCGCGGCGCGCAAGTCGCGCCACCACGGGCAGCAAGCGCTTGGCCTCACGCCGCACATCCAAGCCGCCTTCGGTCGTCACTTCGGCGCGGATCTCGGGCACGATGCAGTACGCCTCGGCCCGCGCACGCGCCGCGATCTCGACAATCTCGGGATCGAGCGACATCTCAAAGTTCAGCTTGGTCGTGACCGCCTTCTTCAACGCCTTGACATCGGCATCCTGGATGTGACGCCGGTCCTTGCGCAAGTGAAAGGTGATCCCGACGGCGCCGGCGGCTTCTGCGCGCAACGCCCAAGCAACGGGGTCCGGGAACGTCTCGCGGCGCGCCTGTCGCAACGTGGCGACATGGTCGATGTTGACATGGAGGCGGGGCATGGTGCCCGGTCAGAATAGCGAATCCAGCGCTCGAAAGCGGTAGCTGGCTCCATCAACGCAAGGTGAGCGCCACCTCTTCCAGCTGCGTGATGCACAAGTTCCAACCGTCGTAGAAACCGAGCTTCTCATGCTGGTCGCGCGTGGCACGGTCGGGGTGCATCACCCTCGCGGTGTAGCGGGTGTGGGCACCCTCGTCGGAAAGCGTGATTTCGGCCGTCATCGGGAGCCATGCGGTCTGCGGCCGCCAGCCCGCGCCGAGCTGAGAGGTAAACACGAGCCGCTCTCGCTCGACGACTTCGAGGAAGCAGCCGGGGTTGTCGCTTTCGCCGCCATCGGGGCCGCGCATCAGCGTGTGGAATCCGCCGCCGGGACGCAGCTCGAAGGCTCGCAACTCCGTAGTCCACGGTCTCGGACAGAACCACTGCACGAGCAGCTTGGGCTCGGTCCACGCGCGCCACACTGAAGGCCTTGATGCCTTGATGAGGCGCGAAAGGACGAGGTCGTTGGTGTCCATGGTGCTATGTTGGCGAGACCCCGTGCGTGCGGCTGTGCCTAGACTAGCGAAACTCCGTCAGTCCATTCCTGTGGCGAGCTGAGAGGTACGTGTGGAGGGGACCTGAGTGAGCCAATCAGGCTCTACGGTTCTTGACTCCTCTCAAAGGATCTGCATGAAACGAGTGCTGATAGGCGTGGCGTTGTCTTTGGTCCTGGTTGCGATATCGATGACGTGGCCCGAACCCCAGAGCGGATCGGATCCGGCGAGCGCACCAACTCCGGGTGCTGGCCGCAACACGGAGGAGTCCGAACTCGCCAACTCGGAGCCCACGCTATCCAAGCCAGTGCCGGAATCGGCCTCGGTGCGTGATCCGATGAACCATCTAGTCGGCGCATCCGAAGGCCACAAGGCGAACAGTGGCTTCGATGCGGTGCTAGACGGCCGCATTGCGCGGATTGCGCGGTACAGATCCCGATTGGAGCAGAGTAAGCCCGGGAGTCCCGAAGAAGCGATGGCTGCACGCCGACTCTTGGAAGAGTGCGTGTTGGCAACCTTGGACGCGCGCGGTGAGTACGTCGAGACGCAGCAGCAGCGTGTAGTGACCCCCAACATGCCCGGCTACCTGACCACATACGGCGAGGGGCGGCAGTACCAATGGTCGCGCACCGAGTACCCCTTTCTTGCGCGTATGGTCGACGTGAGTTGGATGGATGAGCCCGGCGCACGGGCGCCGAGTTTTGAGCCTGAATACCGTCAGGAGACCCTCACCGTGTGTGAACGGACTCTGACGCAGATCGCAGCAACACCGGACTCGCGTCGCTCCAATCGTTAGCCTACGGGCGCGATGCGCATCATCTCTGGAGAACTTGGCGGCCGGCAGTTCGAAGCTCCGCCGGGCGAGGGCACGCGGCCGTTGCTCGACCGTGTGCGCACGGCTTTGTTCGATTGGTTGGGCGCGAAGGTCGAGGATGCGCGCGTGTTGGACCTGTATGCGGGCTCGGGCTCGCAAGGGCTGGAGGCGTTGTCGCGTGGGGCAAGGCATGCGCGCTTTCTCGAGCGCGGGGCGCCTGCGTTGGCCACGCTCAAGCGCAATGTTGCCGAGTTGGCCGTCGAGGAGCGCGCGCGTGTGGTGCGTAACGACGCGTTGTCCGAGCGCGCGTGGCACGAACCTGACGCTGCGCGCGAACCATGGGACATCATCTTCTGTGATCCGCCCTTTGCCGTGTACGAAGACCCCAAACAGCGCAAGGAGCTGTACGACGCGCTGGACCAGTTGCTGGCGGCGCACCTCGCGCCGCAGGGCGTGATTGCCTTGCACGCGCCCGTGCGGGCGGCCGAGATGTTGCGACTCAAGACGCCGTGCAGCCTCGAGACGCGCGCCTATGGCTCGTCGTGTCTCGTGTATCTTGGACAGGCCACATGACGGACACACGCAAGGAAGCGCCGCTCGTTCTCTCCGGACGGTTGCTCGTCGAAGGCGAGCTGCGCGGTGGCTCGTTGACGATCGAAGCCGGTCGCATCGCGCGTGTCGAGCTGAATGACCAAAGCGACGGTCCGGTGATCGCGCCGGGCTTCGTGGACTTGCACCTGCATGGCTTTGGCGGCTGCAATCCGCTGCTGGATCTTGCCGGCATGGCGCGCGCGTTGGCGCGTTACGGCACCACGAGCTTCCAGCCCACGCTGTTCCCGGCGGAGCCGTCGGTGTTGGGTGAGTGCTGCGCAGCCTTGGAGGCTGCTGCGGCCAAGCTCCCGTCCGGCGTCGCGCGTGTGGCGGGCATCCACCTGGAAGGGCCGTTCGTGAACCCCGAGATGGCCGGTGCGCTGCCGAAGCACGACTTGCATGTGCCATCGGTGGCGGGCCTGCGCGCCATCCTCGGCCCTGCGACGGGCTCGGGGCGCATGGTGCGCACCTTGACCGTGGCGCCCGAGCTGTCAGGTTCTTTTGACATGATCGCCGAGTGCGTCAGGAGCGGCGTGCGCGTCTCGCTAGGCCACTCGAAGAGTGACGCCGCCACCGCGCGCAAAGCCGCCCAGCACGGAGCCGTGGGGGCCACGCACCTCTTCAACGCCATGGGCCCGATCCATCATCGCGAGATCGGCTTGGCGGGCATGGCGTTGACCGATGCGGCGCTGTACGCCGAGATCATTGGCGATTTGATGCATGTAGGGGGCGACGCGATCGACTTGGCGCTGAAGGCGCGCACGCCGCGCGGGTTGTGCCTTGTCAGCGATGCG
>CAIKQM010000171.1 GCA_903829565.1 uncultured Planctomycetota bacterium | reverse complement strand
CAGTGCGTTGGTGACGCATGTGCACCTGCTGCGCCACGGGGATGTGGCCCAGATGGGGGCGCGCGTGGTACGAGGCCAGTTGGATGTGCCTTTGTCGCCGCATGGCCAAGCGCAAAGCGAGCAACTTGCCGCGTGGATGCAGGCGCATGTGCCGCGTCCTGATGCGATTTGGACGAGTGATCTGTCGCGTTGTGTGCAACTCGCCGAGCTGTGCAGCCGCGCACAAGGACTGACCTATCGCTGCGATTCGCGCTTGCGTGAGCAGTCGATGGGGCGTTGGGAAGGACGCACGTGGGAGGATGTGTCGGCGCAGGAGCCTGCGGCCACGAGTGCGTATTGGGACGACTACTGGTTGGCAGCGCCGAGCGGCGGCGAGTCGCTGCAAGCGGTACAGGCACGGGCGCTTGAGGTGCTGCATGAGTTGCTGGCGCAGCATGCCGGTGGGCGCGTGGTGATTGTCACGCACATCGGCATCATCCGCACTTTGTTGTGCGCGTGGCTGGGCGTGCCCGGCACACAAGCGCTGCGCTTTGCGCCTGCGACGGCGAGTCATACGCAGGTCTTGATCTCGGATACAGGTGCCGTGCTCGAAGCTGTCGGCGAACGACCGTGGCTGTACGGTGCTGCGGCGCAATCGAAGGCTGAGTCTGTCCAATCGGCTGGACACACTCGCGCGCGCCGCATTGCCTTGTCTGGTTCCGCAGGTACGGGCAAGACCACTCTGGGCAAACGTCTCGCGGCCGAGCTAGGTGTGCCTTATATCGAAGAGGTCATGCGCACACGCTTGGAGCGCGGTTTGCGTTTAGATGGGCTGTCCCGCGCGGACTGGCGTGCCTTGATTCGTGACTTGTGGCGCGAGCAGAGCGAACTACAGACTCAAGCCGGCAACGGCTTCGTCGCCGATCGTTCCAGCATCGACTATGCCGCCTTCTGGCTGCACTACGGTCTGCACACCGATGCACAGGAAACAGCGCAGTTCTTCGAGGAAATGTCCGCGGCCAGCAGTCTGGTCGAGCGCATCGTTGTGTTCCCGTGGGGAGTGCTGCCCTTGGTTGCCGATGGCGTGCGCACACCGGATCCCTGGACACAGTTGGCCTTCCACAACACCTTGCAGGGCATGCTGCGTCGCTACGCGCGCAGTCCTGTGCTGGAGCTTGCGCCTACGCGCGATCTAGAAGAGCGCATGCGTTGGACGCTTGAGCGCTTGTGAGTTGCTGAGGTGAGCGTCGGTCACACGTCAAACTGACGATGGAGCCAGCGCGGACGACTGTAGTCCCAGTGCTGTTCTGCGGTTGCAGCCACGAGCATGGGGTACAGCAGGCACAGCGCTTCCTCGGTCGCATCATCGACACCCAAGCGCGCGCGGTAGACATCGATGGCGTGCTGCTCCGCGGGTTCGCGCCGGTTGGGATCTTGGATGCTGCGCCACGCCTCGGCTGCGCTGCAGCCTGTGTGCTGCTTGCGTTCGTGGACCAACAGGTGCAGCAAGTCAAACAACGGCAGTCCTTCGAACTCGGTCGTGCCCCAATCGAGATAGCCCAAGACCTGGCCATCGGGACGCACTTGCACATGCTTGCCGCGCAGATCGCCGTGGTACAGCACGAACGGTACGCTGCGGCCTTGGAGCAGCTTCCACGCTGTCTGCTCGGTCGTGGCAAGCCATTGAAGGGTGCTGGCTACCACCGCGCGTTCGGCCACCAAGCGTGTGGTTCGCCCAACCAAACGTTCGTGATCGACTGCGTCATACGCACGGCTGCGTCGCACCAGCAGCCCCGCAAAGTCGTGTGCTGTGTGCGCCAAGGCGCGCGCCACTGCGTCGCGATCACGTCCAATCTGCGGCATCGCATGCTGCGGCAAGCGTCGCTCACAGGCCAACCACAGGCCTTCGATGCGCCCACCGTACAAAGGCTCAGGCACGGGTAGTGCCGGGAACTGTTCGCGTGCATAGCGCAAGGAGCGCATGTGCAGCTCGAGTTGCGGCTCGTTCTTCGGACACAACGGCATGTGCAGAGTCCAGCGCCCGCGCGGCTCATCTGCGCCTTGCGTGGGCACACAGGTGTGGATGACGGAACTCTGTCCGCGCGTAGCAATGAGGATGTCGATCTCGGGCTGTGGCTCGCTGGTGACGCGTGCGATGTGCTGCAAGATGCGCTCAATGCGTCGCGGTGCCTG
>CAIKQM010000170.1 GCA_903829565.1 uncultured Planctomycetota bacterium | reverse complement strand
GACCCGTGTGTGGTGGCCTGGATCCGCGGCGCTCGACCTGCGGTCAACCTGCATCATGGTTCGCCCCACGGTGCGGGCTTGTTGCGTGTGTGGAGCAAGGACCGCGATCGTGATCTGCTGGAGCGTTGCCGTCATGGAGGCCGCAATGCCGCCGATTGGTCCGGTCGTTGGGGCGGCTGGCGCTTCGCTGACGCTTGGCGGGCCAATCGCACGGAACTGCGCTTCTCTTCATGGTTGGCGCGTGTGGCGTGGCGAGCTGGCACACCACTGGAGGCGCTCAAGGTTCCCTTGCGCATCGCGCGCCAAGGTGTCTTGGGCTGGGCCTATCCGCGCGTGTCGAGTGCCTTTGCCCTGCAGCCTGAAGTGCATGTGTCGGGTGACGGTGTGCGCCTCGTGTCTGCGCTGGCGCGGCGCGATGGCACGACCGTGCCGGGCATGCTCCTTGAGCGCCTCTACAGCATCGATGGTTCCGGCTTGGCCGTGGAGGAACGCTGCTACACGCAAGAGGCGTTGCTGCGCGACGGCGCGGTGCGGGAGTTGCGCTACTTGGTGCCGGATGCAGCGGTCGATGTGCAACGCTCCCCCAACGCTTTGAGCTACCGGCTGGCTTAGGGCGGCGCGTGAGGCTTCCCAAAGCCGTTCGTGTAGAGCAGGATACTTCTATGCAGCAGGCAGGTGTACACGGACGCGGCAACTCAACTTTGGCGACCGCTCTCGGCGTGGGAGGGCTCGTCGGCGCCGTGTTCGGTTTCCTTGACGGTTGCATCACATGGCTCGGCACCACGGCCGAGTTTGGCATGGCGGAAGGCCTTGGCTGTCTCGCTGCAGCTGTCTTTCAGTATGTGTTGTTGGGCTTCGTGGTCGCTGCCGTGGGCTCGTTGGTGTTGGGCTTGGTCGTGCCACGCTGGTTCGTTCAAGCGCGTGCAGAACGAGCCTTTGGTGCCACCTTTGCCATGCTGTTGTTCGTGGAGCTGTGGTGGCACACACGTCCGATTGTGTTCTACGGTTCGCCCGCGACGTCGCCCAAGCGCTTGTTGGCGAGCTTGGGCTTGTTGCTCCTCGCCATGGTCATCGCGCGCTTCGTCGCTGCACCCGCTGTGCGTGCTGCGCGGCGCGTGGCCTTGCCTCTGGCGTTCGTCATTGGTGGCGTGGCACTTGGTGGTGCCTTCTTCTTGGCTGCGCGCGGTGAAGGTTTGGGCGAGCGCGGCGTCATCGACAGCCGCAATGCAGAGACGCCCAACATCCTGCTGGTGGTCGTTGATGCCTTGCGCCAAGACACCTTGGGCTGCTACGGCGATGCGCGCGTGCAGACACCCCATATCGATCGACTGGCGCGTGAAGGTGTGGTCTTTGAGAACCACCACACGCAAGCTCCGTTCACCTGGACCAGCTTTGGTTCGACCCTGACGGGCAAGTACCCACGGCGCCACGGCTTGGTGCGCATGGAGCCCGGTCGGCGCATGTTGCCCAACACCACGCTGGCGTCGTGGATCAAAGCTGCGCCACGCACGAACGGTGGTGCGTTTGAAGCGGATGATTGGCTCTCCGCGACCTTTCACACCGGCACGCTGTCCACAGGTTCAGGGTTGTTGCGTGGCTTTGATGTGTACTACGAAGAGTTCGCAGGTCATGACCTAGTCGTCGTCGGCGATGCGTGGAGTCAGTTCCGCTCCGACCTGCTGTTGTGGATTGTGCAGACCAAGATCGAGCAGAAACTGTCGGGCGGTGTGGGGCCGGTTGCGGATGCATGGTTGCGGGACCACTCTGACCGGCGCTTCTTCGCCATGGTGCATCTGTACTCGACCCACACGCCGTACGACCCACCGCAGGAGTACAGGCAGCTGTATGTAGATCCCAACTACAAGGGGCCTGTGAGCGCCTTCTATTCGCACCACCGCGAGATGATCGAGCGTGGTGAAGCAAAATTGACAGCGGCCGACGAGCAGCAGATTCGTGACCTGTACTATGGAGGTGTAACTCAGGCTGACGCGCAGATCGGCGCGCTCCTCGAGACGCTTCAAACACGCGGTGTGCTGGACCAAACCTTGGTCATCGTCACCAGCGACCATGGTGAGTCCTTGGGCGAGCAAGGGCTGTGGGAGCACAATCACATGGTCCAGACGAACCTGTTGATTCCGCTGGTGATGCGCCTGCCCACAGCGCTTCCCGCGGGCACCCGCGTTGCAGCGATTACCGATACCATCGATGTACTGCCGACGGTGTGCGAGCTGCTGGGCGCAACTGTGCCCCAGAGTCAAGAGCCCCGTGAAGTGGTCGATGGACGCAGCATGCTGCCGTTGATCCGCGGTCAGGTTGCTGCACTGCGTGAGTACTCGTTCGCAGAGAACGGACTGTGGACGACGATCCGCAGTCCGCGTTGGAAGCTCTGGGCACCGTCAAGAGAACTGGACGCGCCGACCTTGCTGGACCCCAAGGCGCCCATGCGGGTTCAGCTCTACGACTTGGTTGCGGACCCGCGCGAAGAGCAGGACGTGCTGGCCAAGCATCCCGAAGTGGCTTTGCAGTTGTTGACGGATCTGCGGGCTTGGGATCGGTCCATGCCGATTCCCAAGGACGAGGTGTTGCTGTCACCCCGTGAAGTCGAGGCGATGAAGCAGCGCTTTGGTGCTTTGGGGTACGCGGACGGCATTGGGGGCACGACAGACAAGTGAGTCACGCGCGTGAGATCGTGGTTGTGGCCAACACGCGCCTGCCGTCGCAGCGTGCGCAAGCATTGCAAGTTGTGCAGACTTCAGCTGCTTTCGAGCGCTGTGGCTATCGCACCACCGTGTTGCATGCCCTGCGCGCACAAGTAGAGCCACTACCGGCTGGAGTGGATGTGTACACCTGGTATGGCGTCCCGGCCGGTCCGAGGCCCGTGGTGCGAGCTGTGCCTTGTGTGGATTGGATCGATGCTGTGCCGGTTCGCTGGCAATACTGGCCTGCGCGTTTGCAGGAGCGCACGTTCGCCCGCAATGCCGCGCGAGTCGTGGCGCGCGAGCATCCGCAGGCCTTTGTCTACGCGCGTGAAGTAGAGGCAGCTTTGCCGTTGTTGCGCAAGGGACGCAAGGGGGTCTTTGTAGAGGTGCATCGCGTGCCCGAGGGCCGCTTGCGGCGTGCCGAGTTGTTGGAGTGTGCCCAGCTGCAGGCTGGGTGTGTGGCCATTTCCGGTGGGGTGCAGGCCGACTTGCTGGCGTTGGGTGTGCGCGCAGAGCAGTTGGTGGTGGAGCACGATGGCTTCGAAAGCACGCGCTTTGCCCACCTTCCGGACAAGGCTGCCGCCCGACAGACGTTGGGTCTGGCGCCCGATGTGCCTGTCGTCGTGTACACAGGCGGACTGTTGGAGTGGAAGGGCGTGGATGTGCTTGTCGATGCTGCGCGGTTGTTGCCCCACGTGCAGTTCGTGATTGCAGGTGGCATGGCCTCTGATGTCGCGCGTCTGCGCGTCAAGGCCGCTGGACTAGCGCATGTGCGCATCGATGGCTTCGTGGCTCCCGAGCTGGTGAGCCTCTATCTCGCCGCTGGCGATGTAGGCGTAGTTCCCAATCGCTCGCAGCCTGCGATCAGCTCGAAGTACACCTCACCGTTGAAGGTGTTCGAGTCTCTTTGCAGTGGTCTGCCCTTGGTGGTCAGCGATCTGCCCAGCCTGCGCGATGTGCTCACAGAGCACACAGCCGAGTTTGTGCAACCTGACGATCCCGCTGCGCTCGCTGCAGGCTTGCAACGCTTGTTGGCAGATCCTGTCCGTCGTGCGTACTTGACAGAGCATGGACGCAGTGCCGCGCACGGACGTGATTGGGACACGCGGGCCCGGCGTTTGGTCGCGTGGATGGACGCGTACTCAAAACGATAGTCCGACTGTCAGGTGCAAGGCACCATCGCTATCGAGCGGCCCCGGATCAGGATTGATCGCTCCATCCAAGCGCACGGGGCCTACCGGCAGCATGTACCGCAAGCCAGCGCCGACACCGTAGCCCATGCCTTCGAAGCGATACCAGTCCTCGATCTCGGGCGTCACATTGCCGGCATCAACGAACAAAGCCAACTCAAAGCGCCCGGTCGCTTTCCAGCGCGCTTCCACGCTCGCCATGCTCCAGCCTTGGCCACCCAGCGGATCGCCTTGTGAGTCTTTGGGACCCAGCTGTGATTCGCGATAGCTGCGCACGGTGTTCTCACCGCCTGCAAAGTAGCGTTCCTGCAGCGGCACGCTGTCATCCGGGCCGTAGGGCAGAATCGCACCTGCGCGGAACGAGCTGGCTAGCACCAAGCGATCCGAGAGCGGCCAGGCGTCATTGCGCACGAAGTCCGCGCGCACCCAGTCAATCTCCGACAAGAAAGCGCGATCCGACCAATGCAGCACAGCGCGCGTGAGCGAACCTTCGGATGGGGCGTACACATTGTCACGCGAGTCGCGTGAAGCTCCCACCAAGAACTCGGCGATGTCTAGATCGTCGGCACCATCGAGCGCATCGGGGTCAGCATTGATGTCACTTGAGAAGAGCTTCGACGCGCGCGCATCCCATCCGACCCAACCGCTCCATAGGGGACCAAAGCGCTTGGTGAACGTGAGCCCGATACCGATTTCACCGCGTTCGAAGGAGGGTTCTTGGCGCCGTTCGGTGTAGATCGCGACTTCGCCATCGATCTCCGGCCCAAAGCTCCATGGATCATGGAGGGCAAGGCGTGTGGACCAAGCCTTGGGCGAGGCATGCGCCTGCAAGGAAAGCGTGCGGCCGGTGCCGAACAAGTTGCGCTCACTCACACCGGCCCGGAGCATGGGACCTTCGTACGAGCCCCAGAGCGGTTCCAGAGACCACTCGAGACTGGGGATCTCATTCAGCTCCACGCTCACATCGCGCATCACTCCCAATGTGCCGGCCTCGTCTGTGTGCGCTCGTTCCTCGACACCTTTGACGGACACTGTGGAGAAGAGACCGCTGCGCCAAAGATCGGAGCTGCTATCCAGCTCTAGTGTGCGCGACCAAGGTGTACCAGGTGTCAACTGGATGCGACTGCGCACGAAGCTCTCGCGCGTCGCGATGTGGCCGGCGACATGGATGGTCCCGACTGTCACCTTCGGTCCTGGCACGAGTCGCAACTGATAGGAAACGCGCGCATCTTGCTGGGTGCGCTT
>CAIKQM010000169.1 GCA_903829565.1 uncultured Planctomycetota bacterium | reverse complement strand
CTCTTGGGTTGTAGTGGGGCGGGCCGGAGTGAGCGGCTGGCCGAGGTGGCGGCGGCGACGGTGCTGGCGGGGGATGTGTCCTTGATGGCGGCGTTTACGGCGGGGGAATTCGTAGCGGCGCATGAGCGGCTGGGGCGCAACCGCCCCAGCTAGGGATGTTGGTCCAGCTCAGTGTGCACGCGGGGTCAAAACGATGAACTAAGTCATTGTCTAGAATAGACTTACCGCGTAAACGTCCCGCCAAGCCTAGGCCTGGTGCGTCACCCTGTCCCAAGCACATCGACCTAGGCCCACACGCCTTTGCTTGACGCTACGCAGATCATCGTTACCCTATTCGCCCTGAACTCGCGGCTCGGTTCTATCCGTAGCCACTCCTCCCTAGTCCCAGCTGCGCTGGGACGCCGACGACAGATAACTCACCATGGCAGGCATGCTCCGCAAAGAGTCCCCGCGCCCCTTCTCGGGCAAGCGCGGCGCGATCGAAAACCACCGCAACATCGGCATCATGGCGCACATCGATGCCGGCAAGACCACGGTGACCGAACGCATCCTGCTGCTCGCCGGCAAGATCCACGAGGCGGGCGAAGTGCACGATGGCGAAGCCACGATGGACTTCCTCGAAGAAGAGCGTAAGCGCGGCATCACGATTCAATCGGCCGCCACCTTCTGCGAGTGGAACCAAATCTCGATCAACATCATCGACACGCCGGGTCACGTTGACTTCACTGTGGAAGTCGAGCGCTCGCTGCGCGTGTTGGACGGCGCGGTCGCCGTCTTTGACGCGGTGTCCGGCGTGGAAGCGCAGTCGGAAACGGTGTGGCGCCAGGCCAACCGTTACGGCGTGCCGCGCATCTGCTTCATCAACAAGATGGACCGCGTCGGCGCCGACTACTACAGCGCCATCGAGTCGATCAAGACGCGCTTGGAAGCGCGTCCCTGCCCGATCCACATGCCGGTCGGCGCGGAGAAGGACTTCCGCGGCGTCATCGACCTCGTGCGCATGAAGATGTACGAGTTCGACGAGTCGCTCGAAGACCGTGCGTACACCGAGTCGGATGTGCCGGCCGAGTTGATGGACACCGCGGTCAAGAACCGCAACATCATGCTCGAGATCGCTGCCGAGCAAGACGAAGAGCTCTTGAACCTGTACCTCGAAGGCCAGGACTGCCCTGAAGCCCTCGTGTACAAGGCCATCCGTCGCGGCGCCATCCGCATGGAACTGACCCCGGTCGTGTGCGGCTCGGCCCTCAAGCACAAGGGCGTGCGCTTCATGCTCGACGCCGTGGTCGACTTCCTCCCGAGCCCGGTCGAGTTGCCGGACGTGGAAGGTCTCGTGCCGCGTTCCGACGACAAGGCCGTGCGCAAGCGTCTCGACAGCGAGCCGGTCTGCTTGATGGCCTTCAAGACCATCGCCGAGTCGACGGGCGACTTGACCTTCGTGCGCGTCTACTCGGGCGTGTTGTCGAAGGGCACGGGTCTCTTGAACACGCGTACCGGCAAGATGGAGCGCATCGGCCGCATCGTGAAGATGCACGCCAACAAGCGCGACGCGGTCGACGAGATCCGCGCTGGCGACATCGGCG
>CAIKQM010000168.1 GCA_903829565.1 uncultured Planctomycetota bacterium | reverse complement strand
TGCGTTGTTGACGACCGCCACTCCCATCCCGCGTACTCTTGCGCTCGCGCTGCACGGTGAGCTGGATTCCAGCATCCTGGACGAGCGTCCACGCGCGATGCGTGTCAGCACCAAGCTCGTTACGGGCAAGGGTGGTCAAGCAGTAGAGGCGGAGCTCGTTGCTGCACTCGAGCGTGGTGGCCGCATGTTCTGGATCGTCCCGCGTGTGGGCGAGGAAGATGCGCCACCAGAGGATGTTGTGACTGCAGGTGCACCGGCGAAGGGTGCCATTGAACGGCATGCGCGCTTGTTGACCTCACCGCTGGCAACCTATGGCGTCGAGTTGGTCCACGGTCGCATGGATCCCGAGGTGCGCGATGCAGCCATTGCGCGCTTCAAAGCGGGCACCACGCGCGTGCTGGTGGCAACGACGGTTGTGGAAGTGGGGCTCGATGTGCCCGAGGCCGATGTGCTGGTGATTGAAAGTGCCGAGCGCTTGGGGCTCGCGCAGTTGCACCAACTGCGCGGCCGCGTCGGACGAGCGGGGCAAGAGGCGCGTTGCTATCTCTTTGGCGCGAAGAGCGCACATGGACGCTTGCGCTTCTTGGAGCAATGCAGTGACGGCTTCCGCATTGCAGAGGAAGACTTACGCACGCGCGGCATGGGCGAGCTGGCGGGCGTGCGTCAGTCGGGCTTGTCTGATGGTGCTCTGCGTGCAGCACTCTCGGATCCCACGCTGTTCGATCTCGCGCGGCGCTTGGCAGCGGTGGGACCTAAGGCGCGTATCTTTGCGCCCTAGGCGAGCACTCGCTCACGGTTGGAGCGTGAACTCCAGTGCATCGCTCAAGCCGCTGCCGAACCCGGTGGGATCGAATGGGTCGCGATACCAGAACTGTGCGTTCACAGTCGAACCTGCGCCCAAGGTCGCGTCGGCACCGGAGAGCGCCCACGCGAGGAAGTCGAACTGGAAGACTCCCGAGCAATCGACCGGCGGCGGGTTGCCACCCGATTGCAGCAGAGCGCTGCGGCGCAGCGGTGAGGCGGCGCACAGTGTTCCACCTTGGAACGGCAGAGCCGCGCGTGCGCGGCCATAGAACAACACGCCGGGCTTGTTCGAAAGCACATTGGCCGCACCGATGCCGAACTGCGCGCCCGAGAGGCTCGGGACACCGCTCCATGTGGTGTAGGGCACACAGCCTTGGCTGTTCGTCTTGCCACTGCAATAGCGGCTCGGCAGCGGCGGACAGGCCATGTCCGCGACTACGAGGTCATCAATCGCGGCCTCCACATTGCCGTTGGTGTTGTAGTCCGATGCCACGAAGCGCAAGCGCACGAAGTTGGTCGGAGTGACCAAGTCAGCCACACGGAACTGGTGGGGGAACCAACCGCCGGCACACTCGGGGCCGCCTGGTCCTACTTGCTCCACCGTGGTCCAAGTAGCTCCATCGTCGTTGCTGATTTCGATCAGGAAGCTGTCTTCATTTGCGGGCGGAGCGCCCAGGTTAGATGAGTACCAGCGCCAGTAGCTGACAACTGGATTTGACAAGGCTCCCAGCTGTAGACGCGGCGACAGCAGCGTGGTCTTGCCACCATCCACATCAGCTGCTCCGTAGCCGCCTGCCTCGCTGCCTTGGCCTGTAAAGAAACATTGACTGCCTTGATTGCTGTGGTCGAACTCCGGCTGCGCGTAGGTGCCGAATGGCTCGCCATGGGCCCACAGTCCCAAGGTGGCTGTGTCGCCCGGTGTTCCCATGGTCCAGCCAGCGGCGGACTCCATGCGGTCATAGCTGTACAGCTGGTAGCTGGCAGCCGCGATGGACTCGCGCACGAGCGTGGGAGCACCTTGCGGCCAGTTCCAAGTCTTGCCGGTCGCTGTGCGCGCGGTTAGCCACCACGTGATGTTGGTCCCGCACTCAAGCGCGGGGAAGCGTACGTTCCAGATGGAGCCTGCTTGATGGGTTGCGGCAGTGGCTTGCCACGCACCGCCTTGTGTGCGCCACATCAACTTCACGCTGCCGGCCGCGAGTTGCACGCCCGGAGCAACTTGCACATCGAGGGCGATCGTCTCGCCGAAGGGGTGAGCTTTGTCCGGGATACTGCCGCTGGGGAAGGCAAAGTCGATCTCAGGTGCGCCTACTTTCCACACCCACAGGCCTTTCTCCAGATCGCTGCCGATGAGCGTGCCGCTGGGGAAGTAGGGGTAGGTGTTCCAGAGTGAGTTGAACTGCGCGCCTTCGTCCTCGGGCCATGTATCGAACCATGCTACGCGCGTGGGCTGCGTCGGGTTCGTGTTGTCAAAGATGTTGAGACCACTGCGGTAGTTCGCTTGGTAGATGCGATTGTCGCGCACATACAAGTTGTGATCGATCGCAGTCGTGCCGTAGCCAAAGGACGGCATCTCGACCGGACTCGACAGGTTCTGCATGTCGATGACACGCGTGCGCAGTTGGTTCGAGCCATTCTCATCTAGCTCGTCATTCAAGTAGAACCAACGCTTGTCCTGACTGAGCCAACCTTGGTGACTGAACTGGGCGTTGCTGTAACTGAAGCGCCGCACCAACTGGATGTTCGACTTGTTGGTCACATCCAGGATGTCGATGCCTGTTTGCGTGAAGCCACCATTGAAGCCTCCGCACGCGAACACGATTTGGCGACCGGCATAAGGACCACTGGTGTAGGTCACCGGCGTGGCCTCGTGCGTGTACCGATCGAGCCATTGCCCAACGAAGGCGGGAGCTGCAGGATTCGTCAGCGCATAGATGCGGATGCCATTGCTGCCTCCGCCGGCCCTGTAAAGAAAACCTGACTGCGCGTCGACGGCCAGCGTGTGGGTCGCCAAGTGACCACCACTCGTGACGGAGGGCAGTTCCGTGATCTGGCCTGCATCGATCTGGGCAAGGTCGAAGACTTGAATGCCACCACCGCCCTCCGAGACGGCGTAGCACTTGTCGGCGTAGGTGCGCACATCGCGCCACAACGACTCGGGCCCGATGAAGATGGCGATGATGGAGGGAGCACCGGGATCAGTGACTTCGACAAAGCAGGTGCCGCGTGAAGTGCCAATGATGGCGTACTCGCGACCACTGGGAGCGGTGTAGCCGAAGCAGCTGTTACCCGTTTGGTGTGCATAGCCGAAGTCACGCAAGGTGACCCACGAGCGCAACTGCACGCCGCTGCGCGGAAAGTCGAGGTAGTCCGCCGGCACGGTGAGGCTCTGCGTGCCGGAGCCACGACAACCTGAGGCCAGCTCCCAACGCGGCTTCTTGTCGCGCGCCTTGCGATCTCCCTCGTGAGCGACGAGGGGAGCGGCACACATCAGCAGAGCGAACAGAGCGAGTGATGCACGGCGACCGGGGGAGCAGTCCATGCCGTCAAAGTTACCAGACAGGTGGCCGGAGTAGTTCGTCCGGTGGGAGAGAGCCTTCCAGAGTTTGAAGGAAGGCCTCAAGTGCCTTTAGCTCGTCCTCGGTGAGGTGCAGCGGCTTCAGAACCGTCTCGCCGTGGTGGCCGCGGGGCGCGGCACCCTCCAGCGTCGAGTAGAAGCGCAAGACTTCCTGCAGCGTGCCGAATTGCCCGGTGTGCATGTAGGGCGCTGTGCGCGTGACATTGCGCAGCGATGGCGTCTTGAAGCGCCCCCAGTCGTCATCCGTTGCAGCCAAGAAGGCCAGCTCTTGCGCGCGCAGGCCGCGTGGGGCATCGCTAAAGGCCGAGTCTGCGCGGAAGCGATCAGCAGCCAACAAACGCAGGCCCTCGCGCCGTCCTTCATCGGGCTTGCGACCTCGAACGGGAGGCAAGCCTAGATCATGGAACTCTTCGTCCGTGAACTCCGGTCCCACATGACAACTGCGGCAACCCGCCCTGCCGAAGAACAACAACGCGCCTTGAGCGGCGAGCGGCGGATACTGGGCTTGCGCTGCGGCATCCTTGTCGCGCAAGGCGCGGGCGTAGTCATCAAACGCCGAACGCCCCGTCACCAAACGCCGCTGGTACGCGGCAAGACTCTTGCCAGCTTGCGCCAAGAGCACATCATCCGAGACGGCGCTCTCACCGTGCACCTTGGTCCAAGCGCGACCGAGCTCTGGTTGCGCTTGCAAGGCGCGGCGCAGTTGTTCGGCGCTTGAGCCCATCTCCTGTGGAGCAAGCAGCGGAACGATTGCTTGCGACCACAAGCTGTCGTTGCGGCCACCCCAGCCGAACCAGCGCCGGCGGGACACATCGAGCAGTGTAGGTGCGTTGCGCTCCGTGAGTCCCACGCCGCGCGCGAGTGGCTCGCGCGTGGTGAAGCCCAAGCTCGGCTCGTGACAAGTTGCGCAGGAGACCTTGCCGTTGGAGGAGATGCTGCTGTTGTAGAACAGCGCTTGCCCCACGCGCGCCGCAGCGGGCGAGTCTTCGAGCGCATTGGTCTCGTCCTGTGCCACCTCCACGCGGCGTTCGGCTCGCATCATGGCCGCAAGCACAGGGTCCGTGACCTGTGCGGGAGCTACGAGCAGTAGAAGGTGCGCGAGCATCGCTGGAGTGAATGTTACTCGAGGTCGAGGGCTACTTGCCCGCGTTCCACGATGGCGGCTTCGTGCACATCAAAGTACAGGTCCCAGCGACCTGGCATGTGAAAGACCATGCCCTCAACCAGGAAAGACCCGTCTGCTTGTTGGGTGATGCGCGGCACACGATTCATGCCGTGCAAGTGCTCGGGCATGTCCGCATCGATCGACAGTTTGGCCCACGGCACGAGATCCGTACGTCCCTGCGGCGTGATCCATACGCGCAACACAAAGGGCCGACCGCGTTCGATGGCTGCAGGCTCGCTCTGCCAGTGCACATCAAAGGTGTTCAGGGCCGTAGTCAGAACCTGAGCGCCGGAGGGCGCCTGTCGTGCCGCTTGTTGCGGCAAGGGCGCTGGTGCCGGCGGCGGCGGTGTCGCGTGCTGTACTTGCGGGCTAGGTGTGTGGCAGGCGGCGCACAGGCTTAGTGTCAAGCAAACGAGACGCGGCCGCAGGTGCAGGATCGCTGTCATCGAGGTGCCTCTTCCGTTTGCGGCGCCGCAAGTTGTCGCGCCGGCAAGCACCACAGCCGCGCTCCGAACACATCCTTGTAGGCACCGTCGCTTGTCAGGCGTTGGACGCGGTGATTGCCGCGCTCCACCACCCACAGATCGCCATCGGGGCTGGTGCACACGCCTTGCGGCTTCAGGAGCTGCAACCGTTCCATTCCGGGAGTTCCTACCACCCGCTGTACCTGCAGTTGCGAGTCCAACAGCACGAGCTTGCCCGAGGCTTCATCGCTGATCCATGCACCACCATCGGCCGTCACGGCTACACCGAACGGAGCCAGCAGACGCAGGCGTTCCTCCGGATTGCGCGCCGTGTGCAGTTCGTGCAGCACCGCACCTCCAAGGTCATGGATGCGGACGGTGCGTGCCTTGCGGTCCACGACCCACACGCGCTCCCCGCTGCGTGCGATGCCCGTGGGGTCGACCCAACGGACGCCGGTGGGGACCCACTCACGCTGGTCTTCCAGCTTGCTGTTGAGCACCCACACACGCCGCAAGTGTTTGTCTGCAACCCATAGCTCGCCGTCGGCAAAGCTGAGGGCTTGAGGCCGCGGCAGCAGGGGCATGCCGGCTACCGTTTGCAGTGCATTCAGATCCACCAAGCGCGCCAGGCGCGGCAGGAATGGATCCTGACGCAGGGGCGCTTGCTTATCACGATTGATCAGGATTGCCGTCACCCGTGAGAGCAGCGGATCGGCAAAGTAAGCGAGGTTGGCTTGCGGGTCGAGGGCCACTGCAATCGGCTGGACGGCGGCTCCGTGCTTGGTGCCACGCACCAAACAGCGCGTGATCTCAATCGGTACTGTCTCGCGCAAGTCGTACACGCGAGCGTCCGGTCCGCTGGGCTCGAGCGCGATCAGTGTCTGCTCGCCGGCTGCGATGCCGCCTTCCACATGTGCCGCCGTATCGCGCTCGATGTTGGCCAGCGGATCAGGCTCATGCGCGCTGGCGGCGTGCACTTGCACGCGGTCTTCGCTCGACTCGACTAGGGCTGCGCGCTGCAAGTCGTCGCTGATCGCCAAGCCAGCCGGGTAGTGCAAGCGTCCGCGACCTTCGTGCGGCAGCAACGCGTGCACACCATGGGCGTGCACGAGCTCTCCCTCCAAGGTGAAACATTGCACACGATGGTTGTCGCGATCGCACACCCACACATGGTCGCCAGCGATCTCGATGGCCGAAGGCCGCGCAAAGAGCCCCTCGTGGGGGCCATAGCCTTCGATTTCGCGCACCACAGTGCCATCGGGTGCAAAGCACACGAGTTTGGGAGTGCCCGCATCCACGACCCACACTTGCCCGCGCGTGTCGACGGCCACATCCAACGGCTCGACCAGCAGGCCGCGTCCTCGGCCAGCGTGGCCCACACGCTGCGGATAGGAGCCATCGGCGCCAAAGACCAGCACGCTGCCGTGGCCTGAATCTGCGACATAGATGCGGTCCCCATGCGCTTCCACGCCTTGAGGCTCGATCAAGATGCGGTCACCAATGCGGGTGGAGTTGCCAGCAGCATCCAGCTTCCAGACCTGTGCATGGCGCTGCTCGGTGACCAGCACGCTGCCGTCAGGCAGGCACTCCACGCCATGCGGCCAGACCCATTCGCCCGCCTCGTCACGCAAGTCCACGCGGCGCTCCAGCGTGCCATCAGCGCGCACGAAGGCCAGGCGTGACGCGAAGCTCTCCACGACCACCAGCGAGCCACTGGGATGCCAAGCGGCCGCAGTGGGCTCCAATAACCCGTCGGTTTGCGTGACAAACTGCGCGAAACGCGGCGGCTGTGGAGCAACCGCCGCGTCAGGTGCACCTGACACCTGCACCAGCGAGAGGAGGAGCGCGAGCATAAGCATGAGCCTACACCAAGCGCGCCTACCTCTCGACTAGGTGCGTAGCCTTAGGAACGGTAGTCCGCATTGATGCGGACATAGTCGTTCGAAAAGTCGCAGGTCCAGGCTTCCGCTTGCGCTTGGCCCACACCCAAGTCGACACCTAGCACGACCTCGTGGTTGTTGAGGAGGTGCAGGTGCGCTTCTTTCTCGTTCTCCGGGTGCGGCTTGCCACCGGAGTACACATCGGCATCGCCGATCCAGACGCGTGCCTTGGTCGTGTCGAAGTCCACGCCGCTGCGTCCGGCTGCAGCCAGAATGCGACCCCAGTTGGGATCGCGCCCGTGCACTGCGGTCTTCGTCAGCGGGCTCGTGGCGATCGTCCGCGCCACCACGGTGGCCGCGGCTTCACTCGGCGCGCCAAGGACCTGCACGGTCATCAAACGCGTTGCGCCCTCACCATCGGCGGCGATCGTGCGGCACAGCTCCTGCGCCACATCGGTAACCGTACGCTGCAACAGCTCTTCGGACGTGAGTACGTCGCTGGTGCGGCTGCTCCACAACAACACGGTGTCGTTGGGGGATGTATCGCCATCGACAGTCAGCCGGTGGAAGCTGCGGTCCGCGATCTTGCGCAGGAAAGCCTGCGGTTCGCGCGGCAAAGCTGCATCCGTGAACAAGTAGCCCAGCATCGTGGCCATGTTCGGATGGATCATGCCTGAGCCCTTGGCCACACCGGTGACACGGAAGGGTGCACCGCTCTTGTCTTCGACCGCCACCGTGCGCACCTTCGGCACGAGGTCGGTCGTCATGATGGCCGTGGCAAAGTCACCCAAGCCACGTTCCGATGCAGTGCCCACCAGATTCGGCAACGCACCCAAGAGCTTCTCCATCGGCAAGCGCGCACCGATGACGCCCGTGCTCATGAAGAGCACTTGCTCGGGCGGACAACCGACCAGTTCGGCAACGGCGCGCTGCACTTGGCGGGCGTCATCGATGCCTTCTTGACCAGTCGAGCAGTTGGCATTGCCGCTGTTGACGAGCAACGCGCGCACCAAGCCACCGGATTGGATCAGCGACTCACGACACACCGTGACATGCGCGCCCACGAGCTTGTTCGTGGTGTAGATGGCCGCGGCCGGGAAGGCTTGCGGTGCGACCACAAAGCCCATGTCCAGCTTGCTCTTCTTGGCGCGAATGCCCGCGTGTACCGCAGATGCCTTGAAGCCCGCGGGCAACACGGGACGAGGGTCGCTGACGCGACCGCGACTCAGGATCGGTTGTTCCATGACTCGAGACGTTCCTTCCAGAGCGAGACTTGTTCGATCACACGCGCGGGGGAGGTGCCACCATGCGCGGCGCGGCGCGCTAGGCAGGCTTGCGGCGACAACTCGATCGCGAGTTGTGCATTGGAGATGTCCGCCAATTGCGGCATGAGGGCATCACGCTGGGCCTTGTCGAGGCGTTCCACCTCGCACCCGGCAGCGAGTGCTAGACGCACTGCCTTGCCCGCCAGCTCGTGAGCGTGACGGAACGGCGTTCCGCGGCGCACCAGCAGGTCGGCCAAGTCCGTGGCGTTGAGATGCCCCTTGGCACTCTCGGCGGTGCAGCGCTCGATGTCGTAGTCGACATTGCGCGCCACGATGGCGCAGATGGCCAAGCATTCCTTGGCTGTATCCACGCACTCAAAGAGCGCCTCTTTGTCTTCCTGCAGGTCCTTGTCATAGGCCAGCGGAATGCCCTTTTGCATCACGAGCGTGCCCACCATGCGACCGATCAAGCGGCCACACTTGCCCCGCAGCAACTCGAGGGCATCGGGGTTCTTCTTCTGCGGCATCAACGAGCTGCCGGTGCTGATCGCATCCGACATCGTGAGGAAGCGTGCCTCGGTGGAGGTGAAGAAGATCCAGTCCTCGGCGAGGCGCGACAAGTGCACACCGATGAGCGAGCACACGAACGCGAGCTCGCTGACATGGTCGCGGTCGCTGACAGCATCCAAGCTGTTGCTTGTGGGGCCTGCAAAGCCCAATGCACCGGCCAGCTCTTCGCGATCGATCGCAAAGGCTGTACCTGCCAGCGCACCACTCCCGAGCGGGCAGGTGTTCAACCGTGCCAGCGCATCATGCAAGCGCGAGCGGTCACGCTCGAGCATCTCGACATACGCGAGCGCATGATGTCCGGCCGTGATGACCTGCGCACGCTGCAAGTGCGTGTAGCCAGGCATGGCGGTCGTCGCGTGACGCTCGGCCAGCGTCACCAAAGCCTGCATCGCTTCCAGCAGACCCTCATCGAGAGTCTCACCGGCCGCACGGCACCACAGCTTGAGATCCGTGGCTACTTGGTCGTTGCGCGAACGACCAGTGTGCAGCTTCTTGGCAAGATCGCCCACGCGTGCTGCGAGCGCCGTCTCGACGTAGGCGTGCACATCTTCCGCGGTAGAGGTCGCGAGCGGGCTTGCATCGTGATCCAGTTCCGCGCCGATGTGTTCGAGCGCAGTGATGATGCTCTTGGCCTCTTCGGCCGTCAGCACACCTGCGCCGTGCAGGGCACCGGCCCAGCCGATGCTGCCCACGATGTCCTCGGCCCACAGCCGCCGGTCGAAGGGCAGGCTGCGATTGAACGCTTCGAAGCGCGGGTCTTGTGCACCTTCAAAGCGACCGCCCCAGAGCTTGGAGCCGCCAGCTGTCTCTGTCTGCGTCACGAGCGCACCTTGCGTGTCACTGCCGGCTTCTTGGTGCTGGCTTTTGTCGCCTTCTTGCCTGCATCGCGACGCACAGTCGCGGCCACCATGCCAGGCAGCCCATACAGCTTCACGAAGCCCTTGCTGTCAGCATGGCTGAAGCTCGCCGAGTGACCGAAGGTGGCGAGGTCTTCGCTGTAGAGCGAGTAGGGGCTAGTGGCCGCCACTGCAGTGGCGGTGCCCTTGTAGAGCTTGACCTGCACCGAGCCCGTCACGGTCTCGCAGGCCTTGGCGAAGAAGATGTCGAGTGCTTCACGCAGCGGTGCAAACCAGCGACCGGTGTAGACCACATCGGCGTACTCGGGCATGAGCTTCTCGCACATGCGTGCCGTGTCGCGATCCATGGTCAACGAACGCAGCGTCTTGAGGCCTTCGAGGATGATGGTGCCGCCCGGTGTCTCGTAGACACCACGCGACTTCATGCCCACCAAGCGATTCTCAGTGATGTCGACGCGGCCCACGCCATGGCGACCGCCGATGGCATTGAGCTCGTCAACCAGCAGTTCCGGAGCCAGCTTCTTGCCATTGATCGAAACGGGCACGCCCTTTTCGTAGCCGAGAGTGACCACTTGCGGCACATCGGGCGCCTTCTCCGGAGCCACTGTCAACATCCACACATCGTCCGGCGGTTGATTGGCCGGTGATTCGAGCGCGCCGCCTTCGTGACTGATGTGCCACAAGTTGCGATCGCGCGAATAGATCTTCGTGCGCGAGGCAGTGATCGGGATCTTCTTGGCTTCGGCGTAGTCGATCGCGTCCTCGCGCGAGTGGATGTTCCACTCACGCCACGGGGCTTCGATCTGCAGGTCAGGTGCGAGCGCCATGTAGGTCAACTCGAAGCGCACTTGGTCGTTGCCCTTGCCCGTGCAGCCGTGGGCCACATGGGTCGCGCCGATTTCGCGTGCATAGTCCACTTGAGCCTTGGCGAGGATCGGGCGCGCCATCGACGTGCCGAGCAAGTAGCGGCCTTCATAGACGGTCATGGCCCGCAAGCAGGGCCACACATAGTCGACCAAGAACTCGCGCCGCAGGTCGACGATCTTGCAGCTCTTGGCACCGGTCTTCTTGGCCTTCGCGGCGAGTCCTTCGAGCTCTTCGCCACCTTGGCCTACATCGCCACAGACAGCGTGAACTTCCAACCCTTTGTTCTCGATGAGCCAAGGAATGATGATCGAGGTGTCGAGACCACCGGAGTACGCGAGGACAACTTTTTTCTTTGCCATGTGTGTGTGGAGTGAGGTGTGTGTGCGGGTCAGGCTTGCGTGGGCATTCCGTAGAGTTCCCACTCTTCACGAGCAGGACCAAAGACGCCGGGGACTTTGAGCCCCGCTTGGCGCATCAACACGGTCATCTGACCGCGATGGTGCGCCTCGTGATACATGAGGCCCGACAACACCAGTCGTCGGGGCCACTGTTGGCCGTACATCGGGATGTTCGCGCGCAGATCAGCCTTGTCCCAGGCGGCTTGCACCGCAGGCACGACCGCAGCACTCGCTGCGGCATAGGCGGCGACGATGTCAGCTACTTTTGATGGGATGGGAGCGTCGTGCGCGGGGGCTGTCACACCGGTGATGCCTGCCTGCCCGAGCATCTCGGGCAAGGTCTGCACCATGTGCCAAGCGATGCGACCCAGCGTGCGGCCATCCGCATCCGTCTTGGTATGCAGAGCGTCGTCGCTCAAGGCGGCCAGCAACCGCAGCGTCTCGTCGCGGTGGTGGGCCCAATCGAGGGCGAAGTCCTGGAGTGAGCTCATCTCAGGCCTTGGCTCCCATCAAGAGCACCAAGATCGCCTTTTGGATGTGCAAGCGATTCTCCGCGATGTCGTAGACGATGGAGTTCGGGCCATCGATGACGGGTGAGGTGACTTCTTGGCCGCGGTGGGCCGGCAAGCAGTGCATGAAAGCACAGTCAGGCTTGGCCAGCGCCATCATCTCCTCATCGACGCGGTACTGTTCAAAGATGGCGGCGCGCTCTTCTGTCTCGTCTTCTTGACCCATGCTGGCCCACACATCGGTGTACACAGCATCCGCGCCACGCACGGCTACTTCGGGATCATTCATGATCTCGATGTCGGAGCCCGATTCGCGCGCCATGATCATCGCTTCGCTGACCACGCGCGCATTCGGCTCGTAGCCCTCGGGTGAACACACGGTGATGTGGGCACCCATCAGCGCGCACACATGCATGAGCGAGTGGCAGGTGTTGTTGCCATCGCCGACATAGACCACACGGCGGTTCTTCACCGAACCAAAGCGTTCGTGCAGCGTGAAGAGGTCCGACAGCGCCTGGCACGGATGCAGATAGTCGGTGAGTCCGTTGATGACGGGAATGCCACAGTTCGCCGCCAGTTCTTCCACAGCGCGGTGCTTGTAGGTGCGGGCCACGATGCCATGCACCCAACGCTCGAGGTTCTTGGCCATGTCCTTGACGGCTTCACGCTGGCCCAAGCGTGCATCGCGGTGATCCATGAACACAGCGCTGCCGCCGAGATCCTGCATGCCCACGTCAAAAGTGAAGCGCGTGCGCAGCGAGTCCTTCTCGAAGATCATCGCCAAGCGCTTACCCTTGAGCAGCGCATTGTGGTACTCGCGGTTCTTCTTCAGCTCGGCAGCGGTGGCGAAGATCGTGTCCACATCGCTGGCACCCAGCTGTTGGATGGTGAGCAGATCCTTCTTGGCCAAACGACCAAAAGCGTGCGGCGGGCGGGTGGGGGTGAGGATAGTCGTCATGAGTCTTGTCTCCTAACTGCGGATCACGCGATGGGACGTTTGCAGCGCCGATCCGGGTTCCCATCGCGCTCCGATCCTCCGCATGGATCGCCGGACGCGTACGATTCCCGGTGGCGTGTACAGGCTCAGGTGCGTAGGACCTGCTTCAAGCTGTGGGCAAAGATGGCCAACGCATCGGCCACATCCTTCTCGGTCACCACGAACGGCGGCAGCAAGCGGATGGTGTCGCCGCCCGTGCGATTGGTCAGCAATCCGTTGGCGTAGAGCGCCTTTTGCAACTCTTCTGCGCCCTTGGAGAGACGCACGCCTTGGATCAAGCCGCGGCCACGCAGTTCGATGATCTCGGGGTACTCGCGCTGCAAGTTGCGCAAGCCCTGTTGCAGTTGAGCACCGCGTTCCACCACAGCGCGCATGAGGCCGCGCTCCTCGAGCTCTTGCAGGAACACCAACGCTCCGCGCAGCACCAAGGGTCCGCCGCCGAAGGTCGTGCCGTGATCACCAGGCTGCAGCACATGGACATAGGGCTGAGCAACGGCGCAAACACCCATCGGCAAGCCACCAGCGATAGGCTTGGCCAGCGTGGCGACATCTGGTGTGACACCAGCTTGCGCGCCCGCGAGGAAGGTGCCGGTGCGTCCGCAGCCGGCTTGAACCTCATCGTGAATCAACAGCGTGCCCGTGCGCGTGCACAGCTCGCGAGCGGCACGAATGTAGTCGAGCGACAGATCGCGCACCCCCGCTTCACCCTGGATAGGCTCCATGATGAACGCGGCGGGACGAATGGTCTCGAGCGCCTTCTGCAGCGCGGCCACATCGTTGGGCGGAACCCAGCCACAGCAGGGGACCAGCGGTTCGAACGCTTCGCGGTACTTGGGCGAATGCGTCACCGACAGCGCGCCCATCGTGCGACCGTGGAAGCCGCCTTCCAAGGCCACAAAGTTGGTGCGCTCGGGATGGCCTTGCAGACGCTGCCATTTGCGCGCCAACTTGAGCGCGCACTCGTTGGCTTCGGCGCCGCTGTTCGAGAAGAACATCGCCTCCAGGCCTGTCAAGCGCGCTAGACGCGTGGCGACTTCTTCCGTGTACGGATGGCGGTACAGGTTGCTGGTGTGGATCAGTTTGCCCACCTGGTCGCGCAACGCGTCGACCAGGCCCGCATGCGCATGCCCCAGCGCCGACACGGCGATGCCGCCGAGGAAGTCGAGGAACACGCGGCCATCGGCGGTGCGCACATGAGCGCCACAGCCATCGACAAAGACCTCAGGCATGCGCGCATAGGTCTTGACGACATGCGCGTCCATGGCGGGAGCGGTGGGCTGTGCGGTGAGGGTGCTGGGCATGGTGGTCACGTGTTCAGGACAGACGGAGTTCAGTTCGTGAGGAAGCGGGTGCCTACATCCGCAGTGAGTGCGCGCAACAAGCAGTCGTCGCCTTCAGCAGGTGCGATCTTGACCACGGCTTGCGGGTGTGCATCCAAGGCCGCGAGGGCCGCATCGACCTTGGGAATCATGCCGCCCGAGATCACGCCTGACAGCTTGAGCTCGTGGCACTGCGCCCGCGTCAAAGCGGCCAGTCGTGTCTTGGTCGCGTCAAGTACACCTGACACATCGGTCAAGAACAGCAGCGCATCGCAACGCAACGCCGCAGCCAGAGGTCCGGCGGCAAGATCCGCATTGACATTGTAGGAGTGGTCGCGAGGCCCCGCTTCACCGGCCGCCAACGGCGCCGAGGTCGCGATGGTGGGCGTGAAACCGCGCTCCAACAGCGCGAAGGTCAAGCTCGGATCGACGCTGGTCACAGTGCCCACATAACCGATGTCGGGGCTCGTGTGCTTGCGCACATGAAAGCTCTGGGCGTCCGCACCCGCAAAGCCGACGGCGCGTACGCCTGCACTGCACAAGTCGTGCACCAGTGCTTTGTTGACCAGTCCCGCCAGCACCATCAGCACCACGTCAGCGGTCTCCGCATCCGTCACGCGCAGTCCTTCGTGCTGGCGTTCGACCAGCCCCAAGCGCTTGCTGAGTTCACGGATTTGGTTGCCGCCACCGTGGACGACGATGACTTCATGACCTGCATCCACGGCGCGCTTGACTGCGCGCGCCATGGCGGCACGACGGTCAGGTTGCTCCAGTTGGGCACCACCGATTTTGGCCAGGATTCTCACGCCAATCCCGCCGTTTCTTCGAGGCCGAGCATGAGGTTCATGTTCTGCAGTGCCTGGCCCGAAGCACCTTTCAACAAGTTGTCGATGACGCTGACCATCACGATGGTGTCGCCGTTCTGCTCGATCGCCATGTGGCATTCGTTGGTGCGTTGCACGCGATCCAACTCCGGCATGCCGCGCGGATAGACCTTGACGAAGCGTTCGTGTGCGTAGGTCTCGGCCAGGCACGCGCGCAAGTCTGCGGCCTTGGCTCCGCCGGCGGCCTGCACATAGATGGTCGAGAGGATGCCGCGGAACACGGGCAGCAGATGCGGCACAAACACCAAGTTCTGCAGGCCGAGCTGGGACTTGATCTCATTCCCATGGCGATGGAAGCCGACTCCATACGCAAGGAAGTTCTCGTGCGACGCACCAAAGTGGGTACGCGCCGAGGGCTTCTTGCCGGCACCGGAAACACCGCTCTTGCTGTCGCACACGATCGTGTGCGCTGCGATCAAGCCGTGACGCACCAGCGGCAACAACGGCAGCAAGATCGACGTCGGATAGCAGCCAGGATTCGCGACCAAGCGCGCGGCACGCACTTGCTCGCGTGCATGCTCTGTCAGTCCGTACACCGCCTCTGCCAACAGCTCTGGAGCCGGATGCGTGTGGTCGTAGGTCGC